>JBBRXI010000223.1:0-4784 GCA_038248575.1 Burkholderiales bacterium
CACAGGTGCCGTCGCCGGGATTCTGAGTTCCCGCGCCGCCGGGACAGGACGAAATTCAGTCCACGCGAGGTATTGCCGGGCGGCTCGCTGCTACTCGGCAAGCGGACTCGCGGTCCACTATTGCCATTCAAACGGCGAGCGTTCATGATGCACAGTGGTCAGTCGTGGCCGCTCCGGCAGCCACTTTGGAAACACCATCGATAGTCAATTTGGGAAAGCAGCGATGAACCTGGGAAAATATTCAATCGGTATTGGCGACCGTTTTTCGCATCAGGGCGAGGCCCAGTTGTCAGCGATCGTCAAAGCGCAAAAGGAACTCGGTATCGCGATTTCGCCGGTCTGGAACAAGTCGAACCGCGAGCACAACATCGTCCATAGCGAGCCGTCCGATACGCGCGCCGAAGCGGACGCCGCGGTAAGAGCACTGGGTTTTACCGGCGCCTATTTCGTCGACGCCGACCACATCAACCTCGCGAACGTCGACCGCTTCATTGACCATTCCGACTTCTTCACGCTCGACGTCGCCGACTACATCGGCAAGGCGGCGAGCCCGGTCGAGATCGAGAAGTTCGTCGCCGACCATAAAAAATACGTCGGCGCGCTGAGCATTCCAGGCATTGCGCAGCCGTTTGAAGTCAGCGAAGCGTATCTGCGGAAATTTGCCGAAAAATTTCTCTTCGCGACGAACGCAGCGGCGAAAATCTATCAGCATATCGTCGCCCGCAAAGGCGCCGGAACTTTCGTCACCGAAGTATCGATGGATGAAGTTGACGAGCCGCAAAAGCCACTCGACCTGCTCTTCATTTTGAAATCGCTCGCCGACCTCAAGGTTCCGGCGCAAACGATTGCGCCCAAATTCACCGGGCGTTTCAACAAGGGCGTCGATTACGAAGGCAACGTCGAGCAGTTCGAAAAGGAGTTCGAAGAGGACATGCTGGTTATCGACTACGCGGTCAAGAACTTCGGACTGCCGGCCGACTTGAAGCTTTCCGTGCATTCGGGTAGCGACAAGTTCTCGATCTATCCGGTCATGGGAAAACTGATCAAAAAATACGACAAAGGCATCCACGTCAAGACGGCTGGCACCTCGTGGCTCGAAGAAGTCATTGGCCTGTCGATTTCGGGAGAGAAGGGGCTGGCGCTGGCCAAGAAAATTTATATCGACGCGTTCAGGCGCAAGGACGAGCTGTGCGCCCCATACGCCTCGGTGATCGACATCAAGGACGACCGGCTGCCTTCTCCGGAGACCGTCGCCACCTGGAGCGGCGAGGACTACGCCAACGCCCTGCGCCATATTCCCGGCCATGCGCAGTACAACCCCAGCCTGCGCCAGTTGATCCACGTCGGCTACAAGGTCGCTTACGAGTGCGGCGCCGAATATACCGACGCCTTAAAGAGCAATAAGGCGATCGTCGGCAATTGCGTCGCCGAGAACCTTTACGATCGGCATTTCCGCCGACTCTTCGTACTGAAATAGGGCGCTTGGCCGTCTAAACAAACGGCGCTCGGGTCATCGACCCGGGCGCCGTCTTTTTTACGGCCGAAAATCAGACGCTGATCTGCGTCGCCGTGGCGACCGCCGGATTTTTGGCGAGCGCGACGAACTTCTCGAGTAAGGCGGCGCGAAAATCGGCGTTGGCCGGCAGATCGGTGTCGAAGATCGCCTGAATGGCCAGCAGGTTGCCGACGATCGCCGCGGCCTCGGTACTGCGCTTGGCCTGCGCCAGGATCTCGCCGGCGAGTGGGTCGTTGAGAACACCGTCCGGGGTGTGGGCGATCTTCACCGCGTAGTGCATCCACGCGGCGACCGCCGTGGCGATCATCGGCGAGGGCAGGCCTTTGGCGATGCGCTCGCGCAGCGGCGCGAGCAGGCGTTGCGGCAGCTTCTGCGAACCGTCGCTGGCAATCTGCGCCGTGCGGTGTTTGAGCGCCGGGTTGCGATAGCGCTGCTTCAAGCTGTCGACGTAGGCCGCCGTATCGACGCCCTTGGGCGCTTCGAGGACGGCGCGAATCTCGAGCCACAAGGGATCGAGGATGTCGGTAATGAGCGGCAACTGCATCGCCTCGGCGACTGTCTCGCGACCGGTCAACTGGCCGAGGTAGGCGAGCGTCGAATGCGAGCCGTTCAGGCACCTGAGCTTCATGTTCTCCCAGCGTTCGATCTCGTCCGAGAAGACCGCGCCGGCGATCGTCCAGTCGGGCCGGCCCATGGTGAATTCGTCTTCGATCACCCACTGCACAAATTCTTCGGTGACCACCGGCCAGGCGTCGTCCATGCCGATCGCCGCGGTGACGTGGGCGCGGTCGGCGTCGGTCGTCGCCGGCGTGATGCGATCGACCATGGTGCATGGAAAGCGCACGTTCGCTTCAATCCAGGTCGCAAGTTCGGCGTCCACTTGGCGCGCGAAGGCGAGTACCGCGGCCTTGGCGAGCTTGCCGTTGTTCGGCAGGTTGTCGCACGAGAGGACGGTAAACGGCGGGATCCCGGCGGCGCGGCGGGCTTTCAAGGCCTCTACGATGAGGCCGAGAATCGTCTTCGGGGTCGCCGGGCTCGCCAGGTCGGCGGCGATCGCCGGCGCCTGCAACTGCAGCTTGCCGGTCGCCAGGTCGAGGTAATAGCCTTTTTCGGTGACCGTGATGCTGACAATGCGCGTGCTCGCCTGGCTCATTTTGGCGAGCAGTGCAGCAGCGTCTTCGACACCGCCGAAAACGCCGATGATCGAGCCGATGACGCGTACCTTCTCGCCGTCGGCGCCCATTTCGGCGAGCGTGTAGAGAAAGTCCTGCGGCGCCAGCGCGTTCTTCATGTCGGCCGAGATGATTCCGGCGCCGACGATGCCCCAGCCAAGATCGCCGGAAGCGAGCACGGCGTCGGTAAACATCGCCTGGTGGGCGCGGTGAAAGGCGCCGATGCCGAGATGCACGATCGAGCCGACGACCCGGCTGCGGTTATACGCCGGACGCGCTACGCTCGCCGGCAACTCGGACAGACTCTTTTCGCTAAGCCGCATGTTCATTTCCCTCTGCTGAAATAATCGTTGTCAGTTGGCTGCCGGCGCGCCAATCGGACGCCGGCAAGATTCTTGAGAAGCGCTCGCGCAGCGCTGGTGAAAGCATAGCATGCGGCCACTGGCGCCTGCGCCGGCTAGAAGCGCTCGTTTTCGCGCAGATAGCGCCACTGGCCGGCCGGCAGCTTGCCGAGCGAGACGCTGCCGATGCGAATGCGCTTGATCGACGTCACGCGCAAGCCGACCAGTTCGCACATCCGGGAAATCTGCTGCTTGCGGCTCTCGTGCAGGACAAAGCGCAATTGCTGCTCGTTCTGCCACGACACCTGCGCGCGCTTGAGCTTGATGTCGTCGAGCGCAAGTCCGTGGTTGAGGAGCTTGAGGCCTTCGGGTGACAACTGCCCTTCGACGCGCACCAGGTACTCCTTCTCGAGTCGCGTGTCATCGCCAGTGATCCGCCGCGCGACGCTGCCTTCCTGCGTGAATACCAGCATGCCTGAGGCCTCCGCGTCGAGCTTGCCGGCCGGCGCGAGCCCGCGTAAATGCGTCGCCTTGAACGTCAAACGCGTTTCATCGTCGGCCCAGCGATTGTGCGCAGCGATCAGTCCGGACGCCGCCGACGGCGCGGATTCTTGCTGCTCGTCGGCGACCGCCGGGTGGTTGAAGACCATGGTGACGCTTTCGCTCTTGTGCCGGTCGGCTGCGTCGTTGATGGCCACCGTCGCGCTCGGGTGCACGCGCACGCCGAGCGTCGTCACCACCTGGCCGTCGACGCGGACCCAGCCGTTTTCGATCCATTCGTCGGCCTCGCGCCGCGAACAGCCGGTCATTTCGCTGATGCGCTTGGACAGTCGTGGCGGCTCGTCCGGCGCGCGGCGCTGCGGCTTCGCCGCCGCCTCCGGCGCCCTCGGCCGGGCAGGGCCCGGCGTCGGCGGTGTCGTCCGCACGGGGGGCGGCGGCGTGCTCGTCGTCGCAGTCGGCGCGGCGCGAGTAAAAGCGCCGCTCGGTGCGGGAGAGAACGGTCCGCCCGGCCCGGTCGTGATGGGTCCGCCCGGTGCGGGAGTGTTTGAACCGCCCGATGCGGGAGTGTTTGGACCGCTCGATGCGGGAGTGTTTGGACTGCCCGATGCGGGCGGGAGCGCGCGCGCGCCGGTGCTGCGTGCGATGCCGCGCTTCGGATAGACCTTGGCAACCGGCGCCGGGCGCTCGCTGCGCGGGCGGGGCGCTTGCGGCGTGCGAGGATCGGCGCGTTGGCGCCGCGCCGGCGCCGCTACCGGTGCGTTCACACGGGCCGGTGCGCGGGCCGGCTCGCTGGCGGCGCGCGACCGGTCGCGCTCGGCGCCGTCGTTCGGGCGCGGCACCAAGCGCTCGGCTTGCGCGGCCGCCGCGTTCGCCTTTTGCGCCGCCGCCTGTTGCACTTTCGAAGCCCCACGGATCGGCTTGCGCGCCGGCACGGGCTCGCCGACAGCGTCGCGCGCCCGGACCGGCCTTTCTGACTGGGTCGGCTTGGCCGGAACTTTCAGGGTGGCGCGGGAGATTGGGCGGGGCATGGCGGCAGCTTTCAGGTCAACAATCGCGCAGTTTACGCCAGTCGTCACGGCAGCGGTGGCTTAGACCTGTGACGTCAAAGTCCACCGCAGAGGCACAGGGATCGCCGAGATCACGCAGAGGGCCTGGTGATGCGGCCGGATAGCCGCAATGGGCACTGTGACAGCAGGTCATTTTTCTGGCAGGAAGGTCTGCGTCCGCCGCTTATGGAAAGCTTTCCATAAGCGG
>JBBRXI010000224.1:0-4759 GCA_038248575.1 Burkholderiales bacterium
CGCGCAGGGCACCGAGCATGCAGACCGGGTACTGCAGAACATTGGGCAGCATGATCGCGACGCGCGAGCCCTTGTCAAGCTTGAGGTCGTTCTGCAAATAGGCGGCAAAGTCGCGCGAAAGTGTGTCAAGTTCTCCGTAGGTGATCTTCGCGCCCATGCAGAGGTAGGCGACGCGATCGCTATACTTGCTGATGCTCGTCTCGAGCATTTCGCCGATCGATGCGAACTCGTTCGCGTCGATCTCGGCCGGAACGCCCGGCTGGTAACTCTGCAGCCAAATCCTGTCCACTTGTCGTCCTCCGCCGGTTCAGGAAGTCGGAACGCTTCTCGCAGCCAATGCGCCGTGGGTACTACCAGCGCGCCGGGGCATCCCCGACTGCTGGATATTATTCCATTCGTCTGGTTTGGGAAAGCCGTGCGCCGTGACAGCCGTGCGCCGGCGGCGCTCAGCACACTTCAAGCAGCGAGGCGTCAGCAAAGACGATTGCGCCGCGCACCAGGCGATCGGGGAAAATGGCAGTCACCGCCTGGCAATACTCGCCGACCTGAACCCGGTACTCGTCAAGACGCGCGGTATCCGCGTGTGAACTTTTGTAGTCGAGAACCCACATGGCATTATCAGGCTGCGCACTCGGCGCAAAATCGACGAGCCGGTCGATGCGCTGCAGTTGTCCGTCGCCGCGCGTCAAATCGATCTCGTTCCACGCGCGGCGATAGTGCGCCGGATCGAAGAAGCGCTGCAGGTGCGGCGCGGTGAGCAGGCGTTCAGCGACCGGCACAACGCGCCGGTAGTCAACGTCGGTAAAACCAAGACTTTTCCACCAGCCTGGCGGCGTCACGCCGCCGGTGCGCCGCTCGAGCAAGGCGTGCAGCAGGGTGCCGAAGCGTTCGCCGGAACTGGCCACCGGGCGGCGCTCGCCGACGGCCGGCAAGGGCCGGACCGGCGCCGGCGCGGCGATCGGCGAGCGGTTCTCGGCGTGCACCGCGCGCACCGGCAAAAGGTCGCCGTAAGCCGTAGCGCCGCCGAGTTTTTCGATCGCCGCGGCGAGCAGGCGGTAAGGCGTCGCGCCGCGTTCGGCACTGCGCTCCCGGCTGCTCGCGATACCGCTGGCGATGAATACCTGGCGCGCACGCGTCAGCGCGACGTAAAGCAGGTTCAACTCCTCGCGCCGGGCAGCGGCCGCTTCGGCGGCAAAGAGCGGCTGGCGCGCGCGGCCACGATCTTCCTTGCGTCCGTAGAATGAAAAATGCCGCGGCACGCGCGCCTGCGGCGGCCAATCGACGACGACGTCCCAGGGATCGGGCGGGCGCGGCGTGGCGTTCGCGCCGAGCAGCCAGACAACCGGCGCTTCGAGACCCTTGGCGCCGTGTATGGTCAGGATGCGCACGCGCCCGGCGTCGGCGCTGGGCGCGTCGATGACGCCCTCGTCGGGCGCGTCACCGGCGTCCGCATCGCGCAAATCGCGCAACTCGTCGATGAAACGCGGCAGGCTCGGATAGCGCCCGCCGTCGAGGTCGAGCGCAAAGAGCAGCAGCGCGCGCAGGTTGGCTTCAACGCGCGCCTGCAAGACGTGCGGCACGGCCAGCCGATAGCGCGCAATGATTTCGCCCTGATCGAAAATCCGGTCGAGCAGGTCGTGCGCCGGCAGACGATCGGCCGCCACCAGCCAATCGGCGAGCAGGCGCGCGGCGCGGCGCAGCGTCGGCGGGACGGTCAGCGAGCCGGTCAGCGAGCCGGCCGGCGCTGCGGGCCCGGTCAACGCCTGCAGGCGTTGCCACCACGAGTGCTCGGGGCGCGCCGCTAGGCGTAGCAGGTCCTCGTCGGTGCACGCGAAAATCGGCGAGCGCAAGGCGTGCGCGAGTTTGAGGTCGGCGTTCGGCGTGACCAGAAATTCGAGCACGGCAATCGCGTCGCGCACCTCGAGCGCGCCGAGCAGGCCGCCGCGCGAACCGGCGTCAAACGGGATATTGACCGCGCTCAGCGCGCGCTCGTAAGCGGCCAGGTGCGTTCGCGTGCGCACGAGCAGCATGAAGTCGCCGTAACGCAGCGGTCGCAGCCGGGGGACGCCACCGATGCGCTCTTCGATCTGCCAGGGCGCTCCGTTGGCGCCGAGCATGTCCTGCATTTTCGTCGCCAGACACTGCGCCTCGGTTGTCAGGCGCAGGTCCTCGGCTTCGACATCGGGCTCGCGCAAGGGGTCGCGCAGCGCGTCGCGCCAGACCTCTCCAGGGCAAGCAATGCCGTCGCTGGCCGGGCCCACCGCGTCGTCGTGGCCGCACAGCGGCAACAACTCGACGCGCCCGGGCAGTGCGCCCATGAACGAGGCCTGCGCGCGGAAGGGCGTGAATTCGGGATGCTCGAGAAAAAGCGCGTTGACCACGTCGGTGATCGCCTGCGCGTTGCGCCGCGTCGCGTCCTGCGCGCAGCGCACGGCACCGAACTCGCGCTCGAGAAATTCGGCGGCAACGGCGAACAGCCGCGGCTCGGCGCGGCGGAAACGATAGATCGCCTGCTTCGGATCACCGACGAGAAAGACCGTCGGCCGGGCGGCGTCGGAATAGGCCTCGAACCAGGCCAGCAGGATCTGCCACTGCAGCGGATTGGTGTCCTGGAACTCGTCGATCAGCACGTGCTTGTAGCGCGCATCGAGCCGGGCCTGGACGAAAGCCGCCGTCTGCTCGTCGCGCAGGAGTTGGAGAACGCTCCACTCGGCATCGACAAAATCGATTTGCCGACGTGCCGACTTGAACTCCTCGACGTGCGCGAGGAAGGCGGCAAACACCGCGCAGGCGTCCTCGTTGAAGGCGACGATGCGCTCGGCGGTCTGCCGTTCAAGGCAGTCAATCAGGCGCTCGCCAAGCCGCGTATGCAGTTCGAGAAAACGCAACGCGCCAGCCGGCGTGTAGCGCTTGTCGAGCGTCGGTCCCGGGGTTTTCGCGCGCAGCGTATTGTCCTTGGTGAGAAGAACCGCGCGCAGGCCGGCGAACGCGCGTGCGCAATCGGGCTCGGCGAGCGCCGCACGCAGCGTCGCCGCGGCCTCCTGATCGCCCTGCAGCGGGCTCATTTCGAGGCAGCCCAGATAGGCTTCAAAGTCAAGGCCCCAGCCGTCGGCGAAGAAATCGTTGATTGCCGTACAGGCGCCGGCGTTCGGCGCGGCGCGCCCCAACTCAACGCGCAGCGCGGCGACGACCTTGGCCGCGACATTCGCCTCACCCTCGGCAAAAGCCAGCCACTCGCTGCGCCGGTCAAGCGCCCGGCGCAGCAGCCTGCGCGTCGCCTCGAGACCGGGGTCGGCGAGAAGGCGGACGAAGGCTTGCGTGAGGCCGGTCGCCTCGGCGTGCGGCGCCTTGCGTAATCGCGCGGCGAACGATTGCCAGAGTTCGTCGAAAAGACGCGAACCCGTGTCGACGAGTGTCGCGCCAGCGAGATTGGCCGACAGCGGCGCGGCGGCAACCAGTTGCAGGAACCAGCCGTGAAAGGTGTTGACGGAAAGGCGCGGCTGCGCCGCGAGGACACGCTCGTAGAGGCCGCGCGCCGTGCGCAGCACGGCCGGATCGTCGGCTCTTACGCCGCGCTCGGCGAGGAAGGCGACCAGTTCGGCGTCGCCGCCAGTGGCCAGGAGGCGTAGCCAACCGACGACGCGCTCTTCGATTTCACGCGCCGCCTTGCGTGTAAAGGTGATCGCCAGGATCTCACCGGGCGCGACGCCGGCGAGCAGCAGGCGCACGATGCGCGCGGCGAGCAGCCAGGTCTTGCCGCTGCCGGCGCAGGCTTCGACGACGACGCTGTGCGTCGGGTCAAGGGCGCGCAAAATCATCCGTCGTGAGGCGTCGGCGAGCGCGTCGCCGCCAGGCGCGCGTCCATCGGCCAAGGCGGCGTCAGACATATTCTCTCCGGCACAGGCCGCTCATCTCGCACCAGCGACAGACACCGGAGACGCCATGCGCCGGGAGCGGCGCGCCGCGCTGCAGCGCGCTCATCGCCGCCTGCAGGCGCCTGCCCTGCGCCTGCGCGGCAGCGTCCAGGGTGGCCGGCTCGTCGCCGGCGCTGACCGCGACGATCGTTTCGTCGTCGAGCGCAACGTAAGCAGCTTCTGCGGCGTTCCCATGCAACAAGGCATAGGCCGGTAGTTGAACGTCGTCCTTGAGCCGCTCGCCAATCGCCTTGGCGCTCTGAGTCTTGTAGTCGAGCAGCGCGACGCCGCTCGGCGCGCCTGGCGCGCCCTGGAGTCGGTCGATGCGGTCGATGCGGTCGATGCGGTCGATGCGTCCGTAGAGTTCTACGCTGGCGTTACCGGCGAGCGGCAGCACGCGGCTGACCTGGACTTCGGCCTGTGTCCAGCGCCAGCCGGCCGCTTCGCGGCGACGCTGCCAGTCGAGGTAGGCAGGGAGTCTCTTTTCCCAGCGCAGGCGCCAGCCGATGGCGAGGAAATTATCCTCAATGGCGGCGGCAAAAACTTCGCTAACGCACCCCTGCAGAGCCGCCAGAGCCTCGTTTTCGGCAAGTTCCGCGAGGACTGGGTGGCGGCCATGAAAGCGTTCGAGAACACGGTGCACCAGCGCACCGTAATCGCTTTTTCCCATCTCCTCGGCGACTTCGTCCATCTCGCCGAGGCCGAGGACGTGGCGGGCAAAGAAGCGATAAGGGCAGGCGACGAGGCTGGCGTAAGCGCTGACCGAGACGCGCTGCGGAATCAGTTCGAGTGGCGCGCGCGGCGCCGCAAACTCCGTCGCGCCGGGCGCGCTGCCCGGTTCCGGC
>JBBRXI010000225.1:0-4744 GCA_038248575.1 Burkholderiales bacterium
CTTGAGGCTGCTGCGCTCGCGCGTCCACGGCAATGACCGGCAAACGGTGTAGCGCGGGCCGCAATGCGCGCAGCCGGCAAAGGCGTAACGCCAGCGGCGACTGACCGGATCGAACATTTCGGCGAGGCACTCGCGGCACACAGCCGTATCGCGGCCGACCATCGTCGACGCCGACCCGCTGCGGCTGTTTAGAATGTAAAAATCGTCGGTGTGGCATTCGGCCGGCGCCGGGCGCGCGGTCAGGGAATCGATGCGCGCCGCGGGCGGAGCGTCGTCGCGCAAGCGCGCAATCAGCCGGCTGACCTGGTCGGCGGCGCCGCGCACTTCGATTTCGACGCCGTGCGCGTCGTTGCGCACCCAGCCGGTCAACCCGAGTTCCTTGGCCAGACGCCAGACGAAGGGGCGGAAGCCAACGCCGCTGACGAGCCCGCTAACGCGAATGCGCTGGAAAATCATGCCTTGCGTCTCACTCACACCTCTTGGCAAACCGGGGAGCACGCTCCCGCATGAACCGGCGCGCACAGCGCGACGCGAGGCACAATATTATCGCAGTCGGGTACGCGGCGGGGTACAAGGGGACGCCGGTGCGACGCCGAACTGGCTTTGGCGAGCGCGTTGCCCGGTGCTCCGAGCAGCGCTCGTTGCTCGCCCACCGAACAGTCCGCCTACATAGATTGCTTTCATTTGATTTGACTCTCTTCGATCCGCCGGTAAACTCGCACTGCGCAATACGGCACCGCTCTTTCTGGGAAAATTTCTGCATGCTCGACGCCTCTGGGCTTGAATGCGTTCGCGGTGAAGCGCGGCTTTTTGCCGACGTCAGCCTGCGCGTTGACGCCGGCGAAATGCTCTTCGTGCAGGGCTGCAACGGCTCGGGAAAAACCAGCCTGCTGCGCATGTTGTGCGGCTTCTCGCCGCCGGCGGCCGGCGCCATTCGCTGGCGCGGCAAGGCGATTGGCTCGCTCGGCGAGGACTACCGGCGCGAACTCTTCTATCTCGGACACCTCAACGCCATCAAAGAAGAGCTGACGCCACTCGAAAACCTGCGCGCGTCGGCGCGCCTGGCCGACGAAACGCTGGCCAGCGACGCCGCGCTCGATGCGCTCGAGCGGCTCGGCCTCGGCGGTCGCGAGGACCTCGCCTGCCGCTATCTCTCGCAGGGGCAAAAGCGGCGCGTTGCACTGGCCCGGCTGGTGCACGAGCGCCGCGCGCTGTGGGTTCTCGATGAACCCTACGTTGGGCTCGACGCGCCAGCGATGGCGCTGATTGCCGGCCTGATCGGCGCGCATCTGCAGCGCGGCGGGCTCGCCGTGCTGACCACACATCAGGCGGTCAAGGTCGCCGCCGGCCGGGTTCGTGAGCTGCTGCTCGAAGCCGCCCCCGGACGGCGGGCGGGCTAGCCGTGCTCAAGCTCGTCGCCGCCGTCATCAACCGCGATCTTCGGCTCGCCATGCGCCGCCCGGCCGATATCTTCTCGACGCTGTTCTTCTTCATCATCGTCGTCAGCCTGTTTCCGCTCGGCGTCGGCGCCGAAGCCGAGCTCCTGCGCAAAATCGCGCCGGGCGTCCTCTGGGTCGCCGCGCTGCTCGCCACGCTGCTCTCGCTGCCGCGCCTCTTTGCCGACGACCATCGCGACGGGACGCTCGAGCAACTGATGCTGGCGCCACAGCCGCTCGGCCTCGTCGTTCTCGGAAAAATTATCGCGCACTGGATTGTCTGCGGTCTGCCGCTCGCCCTGCTCGCGCCGCTGCTCGGGCTCCAGTTTGACCTCGCCGGCGACGCGCTGGCCGTGCTCGCGCTCTCGCTACTGATCGGCACGCCGGCGCTCTCGGGTATCGGTGCGATCGGCGCCGCGCTGACGCTCGGCGTACGCGGCGGCGGCGTGCTCCTGTCGCTGCTCGTGCTGCCGCTGTATATTCCGGTGCTCATTTTTGGCGCCGGCGCGGTCGACGCGACGCTGACCGGGCTCGGCGCGCAGGCGCACCTCTCGCTGCTCGCGGCACTGACGCTGGCCGGCGTCTTTTTCACGCCGTGGCCGAGCGCCGCGGCGATTCGCGTTGCGTTAGAGTAGGGAGCGTCAGCGCTCTCAAGGCAGAGGGCGCAGACATAATCGTGCTATATATGCGCAGCAATACTTTCGTAGGCTCTGCGTGCTCTTGGCTTACTCTGCGAGTTCTGCGTGGCAAGAGGTTTTACGGGTTAACAATGGATAGACAATCGATCAACTGGTTCCAATACGCCAGCCCGCAGGCCTTCTACCCGCTCGCCGGGCGGATGATTCCGTGGTTCTGGGCGCTCGCCGCGCTGTTCGGGCTGGCCGGGCTGTACATCGGTTTTCTCGTCGCCCCGACCGACGCCCAGCAGGGCGAGGGTTATCGCATCATCTTCCTGCACGTGCCGGCGTCGTGGCTGTCGATGTTCATCTATCTCGTCATGGCCTTCTGGGCCGGCCTTGGCCTGGCCTTCAACTTCCGCCTCTCGGGAATGATGGCCACCGCGCTGGCGCCGACCGGCGCGCTGTTCGCCTTCCTCTCGCTGTGGACCGGCGCGCTGTGGGGCAAGCCGATGTGGGGAACGTGGTGGGTGTGGGACGCCCGCCTGACGTCCGAACTGATCCTGCTGTTTCTGTATGTCGGCTTCATCGCGCTACAGTCGGCGATTGACGATCCGCGCCGCGCCGACAAGGCCGGCGCGATCCTCGCACTGGTCGGCGTGGTGAATATCCCGATCATCTACTTCTCGGTCCAGTGGTGGAACACGCTGCACCAGGGATCGAGCGTCAGCCTGACCAAATCGCCGGCGATGGCGGCGATCATGCTCTGGGGCATGCTGCTCTGCGCGCTCGGCTGCTGGATGTACACCATCGCCGTCTCGCTGATGCGCTGCCGCACGATCATGCTCGAACGCGAGCGTCATAGCCAGTGGGTGCGCGACACCCTGGCCATGGAGGCGTGAGCATGTACTGGAACAGTTTCGCCGAATTTCTTGCCATGGGCCGCCATGGCGTCTATGTCTGGGGGTCGGTCGTCGTCATGGCGTTGGTCATGATCGCGGAACCGCTTCTCGTCGTTCGCGGTCAGAGAACGCTGATCGCCCGCCTGCGGCGTCAGTTGCGTGCCGAGAAGGGCGATACAAAGACGGCTGACGCGCGCGCATGAGAGAATCGCCAATCGTCACCCCTTCGTCCGCAGGCCAGCCGTGAAGCCACGCCACAAACGCATTGCATTGATCACCGGCGGTCTCGCCGTCCTCGGCCTCGTCGTCGCGCTCGTCCTCAACGCCTTCCAGAGCAATCTCGTTTTCTTTTTCTCGCCGACCCAGGTCGCCGCTGGCGAAGCGCCGAGGGGCAAGCCCTTCCGCATCGGCGGCATGGTCAAGGACGGAACGATCAAGCGCGAACCCGACGGCGTCACGCTGCGTTTCGTCGTCACCGATACCGAGAAGGAAATGACCGTCGCCTACAAGGGCATCCTTCCCGACCTGTTCAAGGAAGGCAAGGGCGCGGTCGCCCAGGGCCGGCTCGGCGACGACGGCGTTTTCGTCGCCAGCGAAGTGCTCGCCAAGCACGACGAGAACTACATGCCGCCGGAAGCGGCGCAGGCGGTCGGTGACGCGCACGCGCGCGCGCTCGCCGCCAAGGCTGCCGCTGCATCGACGGCGAAGACGGTGCAGCAATGAGCGGACAAGGCACAGCGCGCAGTACTTACAATGACTTCGGCATGAGGCGCGCGCAATGATTCCCGAGCTCGGACACTTCGCGCTGATCGTCGCGCTCGGCGTTGCCCTCGTCCAGGGTACGTTGCCGCTGCTCGGCGCGCATTGGCGGCGGGCGCGCTGGATCGCGCTTGCGCAGCCGGCGGCGATCGCCCAGGCGGTTCTCGTCAGCGTCGCCTTCGCCTGCCTGGCAACCGCTTTCGTCGAGAACGATTTCACCGTTCTCTACGTCGCCGAGCATTCGAACAGTCTGTTGCCGCTGCCCTATCGTCTGGCCGCGGTATGGGGCGGCCATGAAGGATCGCTGCTCCTATGGGTGGTCATGCTGGTCATGTGGACGCTGGCCGTCGCGCTCTTCTCGAAACAGCTTCCCGAGCTCATGCGGGCGCGCGTCCTCGGCGTGCTGGCGCTGGTCACCGCCGGCTTCCTGCTCTTCATCCTGCTCACCTCGAACCCCTTCGAGCGCTTGCTGCCGGGCGCCGCCGACGGTCGCGACCTCAACCCGCTGCTCCAGGACCCGGGGCTGATCTTTCACCCGCCGATGCTCTACATGGGTTACGTCGGCTTCTCGGTGGCTTACGCCTTCGCCGTCTCGGCGCTGCTCTCGGGCCAGCTCGACGCGGCGTGGGCGCGCTGGTCGCGGCCGTGGACGACGGCGGCCTGGGTTTTCCTGACGCTCGGCATCGCGCTCGGCTCGTGGTGGGCTTACTACGAGCTCGGCTGGGGCGGCTGGTGGTTCTGGGACCCGGTCGAGAACGCCTCCTTCATGCCCTGGCTGATCGGCACGGCGCTCCTGCATTCGCTGGCCGTCACCGAAAAGCGCGGCAGTTTCAAGAATTGGACGGTGCTCCTGGCGATTTCCGCCTTCTCGCTCTCGTTGCTCGGCACTTTCCTCGTCCGTTCCGGCGTGCTCACGTCGGTGCATGCCTTCGCCACCGACCCGCGGCGCGGCGTCTTCATTCTCGCCTTGCTGGTGATCGTCATCGGTTCGTCGCTGGCCTTATTTGCTTGGCGGGCGCCGAAGGTCGGC
>JBBRXI010000226.1:0-4708 GCA_038248575.1 Burkholderiales bacterium
CTTTTCCGATTCCTCGATCAAGGGGCAAACCCAGTAGGCCTGCCGTCCCGCGGCGGCGGCGCCGCGCACGCGGGCGATCACTTCGGCGCGGCGCACATCGGAGACGAGTTTTGTGCGAATCGGCTGGCGTCCGGGCGGCAACTCGTCGAGCACCGAAACGTCGAGATCGGCGTAGTAACTCATGGCCAGCGTGCGCGGGATCGGCGTTGCCGACATCATGAGCTGGTGCGGCGGCGCGGAATTCATTGCATTCACCGAACTCGCCGCGCCTTTCTTGCGCAGTTCAAGGCGCTGGGCAACGCCAAAGCGATGCTGCTCATCGACGACGGCCAGTCCGAGGCGCGCAAAATCGACGCCCTCCTGAATCAGCGCGTGTGTGCCGACAATGAGTTGCGCACTCGTCGCGGCGCGTTGGTGCACCGCCTGCTTGGCCGCCTTCCTGAGGCTGCCGGTGAGCCAGGCGATGTCGACGCCGAGCGGCGCCAGCCAGCCCGAGAGTTTGAGGTAATGCTGTTCGGCAAGAATCTCGGTCGGCGCCATGAAGGCGACCTGGTAGCCGGCTTCGATCGCCTGGCACGCGGCGAGCGCGGCGACGATCGTCTTGCCGCTGCCGACGTCGCCTTGCAACAGCCGCTGCATGGCGCGCGGCGCGGCAATATCGGCGCTGATTTCAGCCACTACGCGGTGCTGCGCGGCGGTCAGCGCGAAGGGCAGCGCCGCACGCAGGCGCCCGGCGAGTTCGCCGCTGGCGGGCAGCGGGATGCCGCCTTGCTGGCGGCGATGCAGATAGGCGCGGCGCAGCGAGAGCTGCTGGGCCAGGACCTCGTCGAACTTGATGCGCCGCCAGGCCGCATGCGAGCGGCCCTGCAAGGCCTCGGCCGAGACACCGGGCGGTGGCGCGTGCAAAAGCTGTACGGCGTCAGCAAAGCTCGGCAAGCGCTGCGCGGCGAGCCAGCGCGGGTCGAGCAATTCGGAGAGATCGGCGCGCGCCAGCGCCAGCCCGATCAGCTTGCGCAGGACGCCCTGGCCGAGCCCAGCCGTCGTCGGATAGACCGGCGTCAGCGCTTGTGGCAGCGGCTCACCGGCGGCGACGACGGAGTAGCGCGGGTGCACCATTTCGGCGCCGAGAAAGCCGGCGCGAATTTCACCGAAAAGGCGCAATCGGCGACCTTCGTCACGCGCCCGTTCGAGCTGCTTGACCTGGCTGCCGTAAAAATTGAGAAAACGCAGGACGAGTTCATCGCCGCTGCCGTCGGCGACGCGTGCGACGAGCTGGCGGCGTGGCCGGAACTGTACGCTGACGTCGAGTACCTCGGCTTCGACCTGGACGGCGACGCCGGCCGGAGCACTGGCGATCGGCACGACCTGCGTCTCGTCCTCGTAGCGGATCGGCAGATGCAGGACGAGATCGTCCCGCCGGACGAGGCCGAGCTTGCGCAGCTTGGCGACAATCGCCGGCGGCGCGTCGATGTCCGGCGCCGGCGCCATCAGCCGCCGACGGTCATGCGGTGAGCATCATGACGCCGTCAGCTTCGACCAGCGCGCCGCGCGGCAGCGCCGCAACGCCGATCGCCGCACGCGCCGGATAGGGTGCCGCGAAATACTCGGCCATCGCCGCATTGACCTTGGCAAAATCGTTAAGGTCGGTGAGATAGACGTTGAGCTTGACGACGTCGGCCAACGACCCGCCGGCCGCTTCGACAACCGCCTTGAGGTTGTCGAAGACGCGGGCGATCTGCGCGTCGACGCCGCTGACCATCTGCATGGTCGCCGGGTCGAGGCCGATCTGGCCGGAGAGATAGACCGTATCGCCGACGCGCACGGCCTGCGAGTAGGTGCCGATGGCGGCCGGTGCGGCGGGCGTCGAGACGATGGATTTGATCGTTTTGCTCATGGTGTTGTCCTTGTACGGTCGGGTGTGGGAGTTGATGGTAAATGAGCACAGCGATTATCGCCAATCTAGAAAAATTGCTCGGCGGCGCGCGCGACGGCGCGCTGCTGCGCTACGCGCTCGGCAACGAATGGCTCAAGGCCGGCAACCCCGGCCAGGCGGCCGCCTGCCTGCACGCGGCGCTCGAACGCGACGCCAGCTACACCGCGGCGTGGAAGTTGCTCGGCAAGGCGCTCGCCGAGCGCGGCGACATTGCCGCGGCACTTGCCGCCTACAGCGTGGGAATTCGCGTCGCCGAGGCCAAGGGCGACGTGCAGGCGGCGAAGGAAATGGCACTCTTCGCCAAGCGGCTGCGCCGCGTGGCCGGCGAGAGCGCGTCCTGAACTTATCGCTTGCCGCCGCGCGGCGCGAGCAGGACGCTGTCGATCCCCATCGCCTTCAGTTTGACGCGCGCCGCGTCGGCCTCCTGGCGCGTTTTGAACGGCCCGACGTGGACGCGCGCTTCGATGGTCGACGCAATGCCGGCGAGCGTTAGCCGGGCGTGCAGGTCCTCGGCGCGCTGCGGGTCGGAAAAAACGCCGGCCTGCAGCGCGTAGCCAAAGAGCGGGCGCGGCGCAACGGGCGGCAGGAGCGTCGTCGCGGCGCCCGCTGAAGCCGGGCTCTGCCCCTGCGCCGTCACCGGCTCGACACGCGGCGCACCCTTGTTATCCGTCGCCTTGCCGGCGAGCGGCGGACGCGCCGCCGCCGGCGCAGGTGGCGCAAGCGGCGAAGGTGACACAAGCGGCGAAGTGGGCGCGGCGGCACGCGGCAAACTCGGCTGCGCGGCAACTTCAGGGCGCGGCGGCGGTTCGCGCGGCACGCTCACCGACCAGTCAAGCGGCGCGGCGCTCACTTCGGGTGCCGCCGGCGTGCCTGACGACGATTCGTCCGGCGTGACCGGCGGCGTGACCGGCTGCGTAATTGATTTTTTGGCCACCGGTACCGGCTCGGTAAACTGCGGCGCCGGGGCTTCGGGCTCGTTGTCGCGCACGTTCAGGCGGTCAAACAGCGCCAAGCCGCCGAGCAGAGCGATGATCATCAGGCCAGCAAAAGCCATGCGCCAGGCGAGCTTGCGCTTGATGTCGCCAAGCTCGGTTTTCACGTCGTTGCTGCCGGTCAACTCGGATGCCATTTTTTACTCCCTGTTATGCAGCGCTAGCGCAGGTCGAGCGAATCCTGCCCGGTGTACGCGCCCTGCGCATCGCGATTTCGAACTAGCGCAACGACGAGTTCGGCTTCGGCGCGGGCGATTCCGCAATGCTGCGAAATGCTCGCCGCATCGTTGCCGTGCATCGCCATCTGCATGGCGTCGCTGTAGAGCGGCGAGACACTTTGCGTCACGCGCGCCTGCGCAACATCGCGTCGCTGCTCGTCGCGCAGCATCAGCACTTCGGCGCGCAGACCACCGAGCTCTTGGCGCAATTGCCCGACCTCCTCTTCGAGCCCGGCGAGCGGCGCTGGCTCGCTGGCCGCGGCCGGCGGCTCGTTCCAGGCGAAGGCCGGCTCGGCCGGCGGTGGTGGCGCAGGGGCGACGGCGGGACCCGGCGCCGCATCACGCGGCTCGGGCTCCTGCATCGCGCTGTAGGCGGCAAACGCCGACTTTACGGTGAACGGATCGGTGGTCGCTAGCGCCGGCGTTGCGCGCGCCGCGCGCTGCAGACGGCGAATTCGCACGTAGAGGACGACGACATAGGTCGCCAGCAAGACGATGATCGCGATCAGCGCTTCTCGCCAGCTCAAGTTAACCAGTGCCTCAAAGTCCATCGCTGCCAGGTGGGGAGTGTCCGAGCGGTATTATGCCAGAGCACGCCGCGCGGCTCCTGCATGAATTAATGCCGCGCTTTCTCGTCGGAGCGCAGATTCTCTGCGCGATCGGGCGGTGATGTTGCAGGCGCCGTATCGGCCAGCGCAACTGGGCTCCACCAGGGGCCACGGCTTTTCTGGAAAAGCTGCGTCGGCTGAGGAGCGCAGATTTTCGGCGCGATGCGGCGCTGGAACGACTAGCGCCCTGTCGCCCAGCGCAGTTGGGCTCCTACCATGATGACTCGAACAGCGCTGCGGCGCCCATCCCGGTGCCGATGCACATGGTCACCAGGCCGTAGCGCTGGCGCGTGCGCTGCAGGCCGTGGACGATCGTCGCCGTGCGAATCGCGCCGGTGGCGCCGAGCGGATGGCCCAGCGCGATTGCCCCGCCGAGCGGGTTCACGCGCGCCGGGTCGAGCCCGAGCGTACGGATCACCGCCAGCGACTGGGCGGCAAACGCTTCGTTGAGCTCGATCCAGTCCACGTCGTCCTGTTTCACGCCGGCCTGCGCCAGAACACGCGGTACCGCTTCGACCGGACCGATGCCCATGATTTCGGGCGGTACGCCGGCGACGGCAAAGCCGGCGAAGCGCGCCAGCGGCCGCAACGCGAACTGCTTGACGATTTTTTCCGAGACGACGAGAAGCGCGGCGGCGCCGTCGGACATCTGCGAACTGTTGCCGGCGGTCACCGAACCGCCCGCTGTAAACACCGGTTTCAACGTCGCGAGGCGCGCCAGCGAACTGTCCGGGCGCGGCCCTTCATCGATCTCGGCGAGCCGATGCTCGATTCTGACTTCGCCGCTGCGCAGATCGGGGCGATGCGCACGCACCGTGTACGGCGAAATCTCGGCGGCGAAGGCGCCGGCGGCGATCGCCGCACAGGCTTTCTCGTGCGAACGCTGGGCGAAAGCGTCCTGCTCGTCGCGCGTTATCTTCCACTGTTGCGCGACCTTCTCGGCGGTCAGGCCCATGC
>JBBRXI010000227.1:0-4700 GCA_038248575.1 Burkholderiales bacterium
GAAGTGCTGCCGGTGCTGCCGCCCGACCTGCGCCCGCTGGTTCCGCTCGACGGCGGCCGCTTCGCGACTTCGGATCTCAACGATCTTTATCGCCGCGTCATCAACCGCAACAACCGCCTGAAGCGCCTCCTGGAACTCAAGGCGCCCGAGATCATCGTGCGCAACGAAAAGCGCATGCTCCAGGAAGCCGTCGACTCGCTGCTCGACAACGGTCGGCGCGGCAAGGCGATGACCGGCGCCAACAAGCGCCCGCTGAAATCGCTCGCCGACATGATCAAGGGCAAGGGCGGCCGTTTCCGTCAGAACCTGCTCGGCAAGCGCGTCGATTACTCGGGTCGTTCGGTCATCGTCGTCGGTCCGCAATTGAAGCTGCACCAGTGCGGTCTGCCGAAGCTGATGGCGCTCGAACTCTTCAAGCCCTTCATCTTCAACAAGCTCGAAATCATGGGCCTCGCGACGACGATCAAGCAGGCCAAAAAGATGGTCGAGGCGCAGGAGCCCGTCGTCTGGGACATCCTTGAAGACGTCATCCGCGAACATCCGATCATGCTCAACCGCGCGCCGACGCTGCACCGCCTCGGCATCCAGGCTTTCGAACCGACGCTGATCGAAGGTAAGGCGATCCAGCTGCATCCGCTCGTCTGCGCGGCGTTCAACGCCGACTTCGACGGTGACCAGATGGCCGTCCACGTGCCGCTCTCGCTCGAAGCGCAGATGGAAGCGCGGACGCTGATGCTGGCGTCGAACAACGTTCTCTCGCCGGCCAACGGCGAGCCGATCATCGTTCCGTCGCAGGACATCGTTCTCGGCCTTTACTACGCGACGCGCGAGCGTATCAACGCCAAGGGCGAGGGAATGATTTTCCCGGATCTGGCCGAAGTGACGCGCGCCATGCAGGCCGGCGAACTCGACGTGCACGCCAAGATCACCGTACGCATCAAGGAATACCAGAAGGACGGCGTCAACGGCTGGAAAGAAACGGTCACGCGCTACGCGACAACCGCCGGCCGCGCGCTGCTCTCCGAAATCCTGCCCAAGGGCCTGCCGTTCTCGGTCCTCGACCGGCCGCTCAAGAAGAAGGAAATTTCCAAACTGATCAACGCCGCGTTCCGCCGCTGCGGGCTCAAGGAGACCGTCGTCTTTGCCGACAAGTTGATGCAAAACGGCTATCGCTTGGCGACGCGCGCCGGTATCTCGATCTGTTCGGACGACATGCTCGTGCCGACGCAAAAGGGCGAGATCATCGCTGCCGCCGAAAAGGAAGTGAAGGAGATCGAGAGCCAGTACACCAACGGCCTCGTCACCAACGGCGAACGCTATAACAAGGTCGTCGATATCTGGGGCCGCACCGGCGACCAGGTCGCCAAGGTCATGATGGAGCAGCTCGGCCACGAAGAGACGACCGATCGCCACGGCAAGCGCGTCAAGCAGGAATCGTTCAACTCGATCTACATGATGGCTGACTCGGGCGCGCGCGGTTCGGCGGCGCAGATTCGCCAACTCGCCGGCATGCGCGGGCTGATGGCCAAACCCGACGGCTCGATTATCGAGACGCCGATTACGACCAACTTCCGTGAAGGCCTCAACGTTCTCCAGTACTTCATTTCGACGCACGGTGCGCGCAAGGGTCTGGCCGATACGGCGCTCAAAACCGCGAACTCGGGTTACCTGACCCGTCGCCTCGTTGACGTGACGCAGGATCTCGTCGTCATCGAGGACGATTGCAATACCGAAAATGGCGTCACGATGAAAGCCCTGATCGAGGGTGGCGAAGTCATCGAGCCTTTGCGTGAACGGATTCTCGGCCGCGTCGCGATCCACGACGTCGTCAATCCCGAAAGCGACGAGACGGTGATCGAAGCCGGTACGCTGATCGACGAGGACCTTTGTGACCTTATCGACCAGCTCGGCATCGACGAAGTCAAGGTCCGTACGCCGCTCACCTGCGATACGCGCTACGGCCTGTGCGGCAAATGCTACGGCCGTGATCTCGGTCGCGGTACGCCGGTCAACGTCGGCGAAGCGGTCGGCGTGATAGCCGCGCAGTCGATCGGCGAACCGGGCACCCAGCTCACCATGCGCACCTTCCACGTCGGCGGCGCGGCATCGCGCGCAGCGGTGGCAAGCCAGGTTGAAACGAAGAGCGCCGGTGTCGTCCGCTTCACCGCGTCGATGCGTTACGTGACGAGCGCCAAGGGCGAGAAGATCGTCATCACGCGTTCGGGCGAAGTGCTGATCACCGACGACAACGGTCGCGAGCGCGAAAAGCACAAGGTTCCGTACGGCTCGACGCTGCAGGTCGCCGACGGCCAGCAGGCGAAAGCCGGAACGAAACTCGCGACTTGGGATCCGCATACCCGGCCGATCATCGCCGAGTATTCGGGTCAGGTGAAGTTCGAGAACGTCGAGGAAGGCGTGACGGTGGCCAAGCAGATCGACGAAGTGACGGGGCTGTCGACGCTCGTTGTCATCGATCCGAAGCGCGGTGGCAAGGCGCAGACCAAGGGCTTGCGCCCGCAGGTTCGCCTCTACGACGCGAACGGCGAAGAGGTGCGCATGCATGGCAGCGACCACGCCGTAACGATCACCTTCCAGGTCGGCGCGATCATCACCGTGCTCGACGGCCAACAGATTTCGGTCGGCGACGTGCTCGCCCGTCTGCCGCAGGAATCGGCCAAGACGCGCGACATCACCGGCGGTCTGCCGCGCGTTGCCGAACTCTTCGAAGCGCGTACGCCGAAGGACGCCGGCATGCTTGCCGAATTCACCGGGACGATGTCTTTCGGCAAGGATACCAAGGGCAAACAGCGCCTGGTCATCACCGATCTCGAAGGCGCGACGCACGAGTATCTGATTCCGAAAGACAAGCACGTTCTGGTGCACGACGGTCAGGTCGTGAACAAGGGCGAATTGATCGTCGACGGCGCGCCGGATCCGCACGATATATTGCGTCTGCAGGGCGTCGAGGCGCTGGCCGTCTACATCACCGACGAAGTCCAGGACGTCTATCGTCTGCAGGGCGTCAAGATCAACGACAAGCACATCGAAGTCATCGTTCGCCAGATGCTGCGCCGGACCATCGTCGTCGATTCGGGCGACACCAAGTTCATCCGTGGCGAACAGGTCGAACGCGCACACCTGCTTGACGAAAACGACCGGATGGTCGCCGAGGGCAAGCTGCCGGCGACTTACGAGCCGGTGCTGCTGGGCATCACCAAGGCGTCGTTGTCGACCGACTCGTTCATTTCGGCGGCGTCCTTCCAGGAAACGACGCGCGTACTGACCGAAGCGGCGATCATGGGCAAGCGCGACGAGCTGCGCGGACTGAAGGAAAACGTTATCGTCGGCCGTTTGATTCCGGCGGGAACGGGCTTGGCTTACCACCGGATGCGCAAGAGCAACGTTGCTGGCGTCGATATGGCGCCGGTGACCGGACTCGTCGACGACGCGACACCAGTCGGCGAAAACACGCAGGACGCTCCGGTCGCTTGACTTGGCGGTGGATAGACCCTAAAATCTCGGGTCTTTGTCGGCTGGGGCTAACCATTGCCCCGGCTTGTTATAAAAAAATCGCTAAGGCGGCCTTGGGTCCGCCTTGGTTTTTTTGCAGATGACAGGCTTGTTGAAAATCTGTCGCTGCGGGAATTCACGGATAGAAATATGCCAACCATTAACCAGCTTGTGCGCAAACCGCGCGAAGCCGTTATCAGCAAAAGCAAGGTTCCGGCGCTCGAAAACTGCCCGCAGAAACGCGGTGTGTGCACGCGCGTTTACACGACCACGCCGAAGAAGCCAAACTCGGCGCTGCGCAAGGTTGCGCGTGTTCGTCTCACGAACCAGCTCGAGGTGACGGCCTACATCCCCGGCGAAGGACATAACCTGCAGGAGCACTCGATCGTGCTCGTGCGCGGTGGTCGTGTCAAGGACCTTCCCGGCGTGCGTTACCACATCGTTCGCGGCACGCTTGACGCATCGGGCGTCAACGGCCGTAACCAGAGCCGTTCGAAGTACGGCACCAAGCGTCCCAAGAAGGGCGCCGCGGCTGCTGCAGCCGCTAAGGGAGGTAAGAAGAAGTGAGCCGCCGCAAAAGTGCAGTAAAGCGCATCATTCTTCCTGACGCTCGCTACGACAGCCAGACCGTCTCGAAGTTCATCAATAACCTGATGATTCAGGGCAAGAAGTCCACCGCCGAAGGCATCTTCTACGGCGCGATGGACATCGTCGAAGCCAAGACCAGCCAGCCGGGCGTGGGCGTGTTCAAGCAGGCGTTGAACAACCTCAAGCCGGTGGTCGAAGTGAAGAGCCGCCGTGTCGGTGGCGCCACGTACCAGGTGCCGGTCGAGGTCCGCCAGGATCGTCGTTCCGCCCTCGCCATGCGTTGGCTCATCGGATATTCACGCGACCGCAACGAGAAGTCGATGGCCGAGAAACTGGCCGCCGAAGTGCTCGCGGCGAGCCGTGGCGAAGGTACTGCGATCAAGAAGAAGGAAGACACGCATCGCATGGCAGAGGCCAACAAGGCGTTCGCGCACTATCGCTGGTAGTCGCACGCTTGCCGTAACGAACAGCACGAAGGCCCCGGGATTAGATCCCGGGGCCTTCGTTTTTTCGCGTCCGTGCGGTTACGACGACGCGACCGTCAGTCCGCTGTCCGCCGCCATGACGGCCCCATATACCGTCGCCCCGGGCATCAGCCGCAC
>JBBRXI010000228.1:0-4683 GCA_038248575.1 Burkholderiales bacterium
ACAGGCTGTGGTCGAAGTTGATCGCAAAGGAGCGTCCTGCACCGCGTGCGCGTTTGTCGATGTGGGCGCTCGGGTTACGCAACCGCCCACCGACGCTATGTGTAATAGAGGTCGTCGCAACGGATGTTATCTGAATTGCGCTAGACGTGAACGGATAGCGAACACACGGCTGAGCGGCTGCCAGAATGCTCAAGCCGGTCGGTTGATCCCCAGTCGTCGCATTTCCCGGTAGATGGTCGAGCGCCCCAGCCCGAGCTGTTTTGCAGCTTGTGCAGGCGGCGTATTAGCTTCAATGAGCGTCAGCGCAGCATTGAGTTTTGTCAGATCGAGCGGCTGTCGTCCTGGCTTTCGGCCCTTCGCACGTGCAGCTGCAATACCGTCTTTTGTGCGCTCGGAAATGAGCCGCCGCTCGAAATGGGCAATGGCGCCGAAGACGTGGAAAATCAGTTCGCCGGCGGCCGAGGACGTATCGATCTTCTCCTCGAGGCTGAGCAGCGCGATCTCGCGCTGGCGCAGCATCGTGACCGTCGACAGCAACTCCGCCAGCGAGCGCCCGAGACGATCGAGGCGCACCACGGCCAGCGTATCTCCCGACCGCGCATAGGCGAGCAACGCCGTCAGGCCAGGTCGGTGCATGCTTTTGCCCGACATGACATCGGTGAATGTCTTGATTGCACCGGCCTCGGTCAGTCGCATAGTCTGGCCGGCGACGTCCTGGTCGCCGGTGCTGACCCGGGCATAGCCAAGAATGTCAGGCATGTGCGTTGATCATCGCGCCAACGAAAGCGTGAGGCCCGGGATTTCGATCTTGGCCCATTCGCGATCGGCCGTAAGAACCGGCAATCCTTCGGCGATCGCCAGCGCCATGCAGGTCCGATCGCCGAGGCCGCTGCCAAACTCCTTGGTCGCAGGGTAGAGCTTGGCCGCGGCAATGGCGTCGTCCCGCTCGTGCGGTCGCACGTCGAGATGCAAGGCGTCCAACATTGCCAGCGCCGCATCGATGGGCACCTCGCGGCGCAACAGGCCCTTGATCACTTCTTGAAAGTTGACCGCCGAGATAAGCCCGTCACCGATGTACTGCGCGACAACATCGGCCCCCGGCTCATCGCGTAGCAGCGCCAGTATCGCCGAGGCGTCAAAAACGATCGATGCCATACAGCTCCGGGACCTAGTCCAGGTCTTCGCGAGCAGCTTCGGCTCGGCGCTCGGCGATGAAGTCATCGACCGTGAGATCGTTGGTGGCATGCTGACGATACAGGTCCTGGGCGCGCTTGATGCTCTGCCGCATCGATGTGAGCTTCACGTTGTCACCGTCGATTGACAGCACGAGGACGCCGGCCCCTGTGACGCCAAGCGCCTTGCGCGCCGATCGTGGCAGCACCATGCGACCGTTCTCGGCAATTCGAATATCGATCATTTCCTGCACGAGTGGCACCTCGCTATTAGTGGCATCATTTGCATATGTGTCATATCATCATGATTGTCCATCGCTGTCACGTTGCACCGGCTTTTACGACAATGCGCTGTCTCGCAAACGGCCGTTTTGGAGACGCCAGGCGGAGGCGCGCGCCGATAGTCCCGAACCCGTCCAGAGACTGGGTCCCTTTATTGGCGTAAGTCCACAATCTTGTGCAACCTTTCCTGGACGGTTTTCATGGCCCGACGCGATCACCTGACCCCTGACGAGCGGCAATTTCTGTTCGGGGTCCCAACGGACCGCGAAAACCTCGCCCGCCACTACATGCTGTCACCGAAGGACTTGGCGTTGGTCGCGACCCGACGCGGCGACACAAACCAGATGGGGTTCGCAGTGCAGCTTGGACTGCTGCGTCATCCCGGGTTTGGATTTAGCCTCGACGCGGGCGCGCCCGCTGAGCTTGTCGCATTCATGGGCGAGCAGATCAGTGTTCGGGTCACAGCGTTCGACCGTTATGCAAGCCGGCCGGCGACCGCGTCCGTCCACGCGCGTGAAGCCGAGGCGGCCCTTGGCCTGCGCCCGCCGGTCAATGCCGATCTGCCGCTCCTGATCGAGGCAGCGACACGGGCGGCCTGGGCGACCGACCGCGGCGTGCCGATTGTTGCCGGCATTACCGACGCGCTCCGGGCTTCTTGCATCACACTACCCGCGCCGTCGGTGATCGAGCGTGCAGGGCTCGCGGGGCGAGCCCATGCTCGTCAGCGTGCCTATGCTGCCATGTTGGCTGGCGTGCCCGCCGATAGCATCGCCAAGCTCGATGCTATTCTGATCGTCGATCCCCAGACCGGCCTGACGCCGCTTGCCTGGCTCCGCGATATCGCCACCGCGCCAACCGCCGACAATGTCTGCAGTATGCTTGAGCGCCTGCATCGTGTGAGGGCAGTCGGGTTGCCCGCTACCATGGGTGATTCCATCCACCCCGATCGGCTCCACCAGCTTGTGCGCGAAGGTCGCGCCTCACCAGCGCAGTTGCTCGGGCGCTATACGCCGTCGCGACGCCGCGCAACGCTGGCGGCGGTGCTCCTTGACCTTGAAACCCGGCTGACTGACGCGGCACTCGATATGGCCGACAGGATTATCGGTGGCTGCTTCACCCGTGGCGGCAACGCCCAGAAGAAGACTTATGCCGCTACGACCCGCGATGTTGGCCGCATCATGCGCCTGTTTGATCGCACCGTTGCCGCGCTCGAGGAGTCGCAGGACAGCGGTATCGACGGGTTCACTGCAGTCGATACCGCTGTTGGTTGGGACAAGCTGCTACGCGCGCGGGCCGAGGCGCGGATCATCGCTGATCTCGCCGAGGAGAGCCCGCTGATACGTGCTGCCGACCGGTGGAAGACATTGCGCAAGTTTGCGCCGCTTCTCCTCGAGGCGATCGACTTCAAGGCGGGGCGAGGCAGCGCCTCGACCATTGCCGCCGTCAATGCCTTGCGTGATCTGAACCGCTCGGGCCGACGCGATGTACCGGCGGACGCACCGATGCCGTTCCGCAAGGAATGGCGCACACTGGTGAAGGAGGGCAAAGGCAAGCCCGACAGGCGCCTTTGGGAAACCGCCATCCTTGCGCATCTTCGCAACAAGTGGCGCTCGGGCGACGTATGGGTGGAGCGGTCAGCGAATTATCGGCGCTTCGACAGTTACTTGCTTCCGCCGGCCGAGGTGGCGCCGATTGCAGCCGGCTTGAAGTTGCCAGCCACCGCCGACGAATGGCTTGCCGACCGTGGCCGCGAACTTGACTGGCGGCTGAAGCGCTTTGCGCATCGCCTCACCCGCGGCGAGGTCGAAGGTGTATCGTTCGAAAACGGCAAGCTGTCGATCTCCCCGGTCCGCGCCGACGAATCCGCCGCCGCCAAGCAACTTGCCGCACGGATCGACGGCCTGTTGCCACGGGTGCGCATCACCGAGCTCCTCCACGAGGTCGCGCGCTCGACCGGCTTCGCGCAAGCATTCACCAACGTGCGAACTCGCGAACAGCACGACAATGAGAACGCCCTGCTTGCCGCGATCCTTGCCGACGGCTCCAATCTCGGCCTCGCCCGCATGGCCGAGGCCAGCCAGGGCGTCACCGCCGATCAGCTCATCTGGACGAAGTCGGCGTATATTGGCCCCGACAATTACAAAGCTGCCCTCGCGCGCATCATCGACGCCCATCATGCGCTGCCGATTGCAGCCGTCTGGGGCCAAGGCACGACTTCGTCATCCGATGGTCAGTTTTTCCGCTCGGGAAAGCGCGGCAGCGGCGCCGGCGATTTCAACGCAAAGTACGGCGTTGATCCGGGGTTCTCTTTCTACACCCATGTGTCCGACCAGCATGGCCCCTTCCATGCGACTGTCATCTCGGCGGCGACGCACGAAGCGCCGTTTGTTCTCGACGGCCTGCTTCACCACGGCAGTGGCCTCGAGATCGACATGCACTTCACAAATACCGGCGGTGCGACCGATCATCTGTTCGCGCTGTGTCGAATGCTGGGTTTTCGGTTCTGCCCGCGGCTGCGCGATTTTGGCGACCGCCGTATGGCGAGCATCGAGGCGCCGGGCCAATATCCATCGCTCAAGCCGCTGATCGGCAGCCGCGTGAAGATCGACGTCATCCGCGCCCACTGGGACGAAATCGTCCGCCTCGTCGCGTCGCTGAAGACCGGAACCGTCTTGCCATCTGCGATGCTGCGCAAGCTCGCCGCCTACGAACGCCAGAACCAGCTCGACCTCGCGTTGCGCGAGATCGGTCGTGTCGAACGGACGCTGTTCATGCTCGACTGGCTAGAAAGTCCGTCATTGCGCCGACGCTGCCAGGCGGGCCTCAACAAGTCCGAGCAGCGCCATTTCCTCACGCAGGCGATCTGCACGTTCAAGCAGGGCCGGATCGCCGATCGGACCCACGAGGCCCAGCAGTTCCGCGCCTCCGGCCTCAACCTGATCATCGCCGCCATCGTCTACTGGAACTCGACCTATATCGCCGATGCCGTCGCCCACCTTCGCGCGAACGGCGAAATCGTGCCGGACGAGCTCCTGGCGCACACATCGCCTGTCGGGTGGGGCCATATTGCATTCTCGGGCGACTTCCTTTGGGACCGCGCCGCCGCGATGGCGCCCGGCCGGCGGCCACTCAACCTCGGGCGAAGCAGCATCGCGGCATGAAACGCGGGAATGTTCGTTATACGGTACGCGTCCGATAGCGACCGCATTGTCGAGCGGAGACGATAGGC
>JBBRXI010000229.1:0-4676 GCA_038248575.1 Burkholderiales bacterium
CGACCTCTGCCTTTGCGCGACTACGCACCCCCGTAGTGTCTTTCATCATCAGGGGTGCTGCGTCACCGATGCATGAAAGTTAGTACGGTGTTTGGTGCTGTTCAATGTACGGCCGCTTCGCCCCGTCGTGGGCGAGCAAAGGATCGATCATCTCGCCGCCGCTGCCTTGTACACAGCGCTTTTCTGACGCTTACCGACAGCCACAACCACAACGAGCAGTTGCGTGTCGCGCACTTCGTACACGAGGCGATAGCCGATGCTGCGCAGCTTGATTTTGTAGCGGTCAGGGTGCCCTGAGAGCTTCGCAACTGGCACTCTGGGCGCTTCCAAGCGCTCTGCGAGCTTCTTCTTGAACTGTGTCCGCACGGTCCAATCCAGCTTGCGCCACTCGCTCAACGCATCATCGAGAAAGCCCAGCTCATAGCTCATCGAGCACGACCTTCGTGACACGCTGACCAGCGCGTGCATCTGCGATCGCGTTGAGCTCAATATCGTCGAGCCGGTCCATCATCGACTCGAATACGTCAGCAGGCACGCAGTAGAAAGCCGGCGCGTTCCTGTTTAGGATGGCGACGGGGAAGCCCTCGCCGGCGGCGACCGTGCCCATCGGGTTTTTCTTTAGGTCAGAGATGCTCGCCGCCGTCTCTGAAAAAATTTTATAAGTCATATTTTTATCCACAAGACCGTTTAATAGCACTCATTATAGCACTCTATACACAATTATTCGCTCGCCACAAGGCCGCGGCGTGCGTCGCCTTGTGCACGACAGACTAGTCGGCCCGGCTCGGCCGATGCGCTCACCCCAAGCGGCCGATCTTCACGCGGGCGTCTTCGCTATGCCACTTCGGTGCGTCGTTGCACGGTTCCCAGTCGTCGGAAAGCCGTCTATCGTCGTTCATGGCGCCGATAAACGCGTCGGCGAGTGCGAGCACCTGACGCCATGCCTGCGGCGGGACGCCCGGGTGCAGTCGCGCTGGCGGCAATCGATCGGGCAAGGCGCCGCCGCTGCGCGGCGCAAACGCCATCGGCATCCGGGAGGAACTTCGGTTTAACCGCGGCAGCCGCATCGTGCTCGGCATGGTCAAGGGCTTTTACCCCGGCTATGACTAAGAGATTTCTGAGGTGTATCGCTACAAGATGGTGCCGGTCGGCACCAGTGGCAAGGCAGCAAAGAGCGAACGGATCGTCGGCAAGAAGTAAGTCGAGTTACTCAGCCGCAGTAACGAAAAGGCAGAGCGGTCAGCGCGCCGTCTCTGCTTTCGCGCCGCGTTCGCCGCGTCGTCAGACGTTGGCCAGCGTCCAGTGCTCGTGGTCGCCGCCGCGCTCGATCAGTTCAGCCAGCCGCAGGTTGAGACGCGGCGACGAGCGGTCGCGGTACAGGCGCAGCGATGCGGCGCGCGCCGGCAGCGCCGCCGGCAGCACGATAGAGTGCGAAACGGTGCTGTTCTTGCCGGCGAGCACGAAAGCCGGATGACGCGAAATCTTGCCGTCGCCTTTATCCTTGATTTCGGCGACGAACGGCACCGGCTTGCCGGCGAATAAGGTGGCCGTGATGCAGAGGCTCAGATCGTCACGCGAATACAGGCTGCTAATCGCGGCCAGAACGAAGCGCGCCGGCTCGCCGGCGCGCTGTGGCTGGCGAATGGCAAGCAGTCCCTGCAGGTTAAGACGCGCCTCACCGCAGCCGGGCGGGCGCAACAGCATGAGTTCGCCGGCGCTCCGCCCGAGCAGTTGCCAAGTCTCGGCCTGGCGCTCGGGATGCACGATTTCGTCGGCCCCGGCGCGCAAGACATGACCAAAAATGGCGATCTGGTCGGCGCTTAGTGCGGACGTTGGCTCCACCGGGTCCTTGAGCCCCTCGCCACCGAGCAGCGGATGAATGTTTTCAGGCCCGGCGGCGACCAGCGTCAGCATGACTTCGCCGAACACGGTTGGAGGCGCCGGTGGCGGGCTTCTGAGCCGGTCGCCAAGCTCACCGAGCAGCGTCGCGCAGGCATTGGCCGAAAGACCGCTGCCCAGTTTGAGGCTTTCCGGTGCCTGCCCGGCGGCAAGCAGGCCGAGCCGCTGGCGCATTTTTTCGAGGATATCGGTGAGCACCAGCCAGCGCTCCAGGCCGGGGACTCCGGCCGAGTCGTGCATGGGCCCGGCGCCGGCGAGGTCGAGGCGAAGGCAACAGGATTTTGGATCCGCGTTGGCCGGCTTCTCGACCGCGGTCAATTCGCGCCAGCGCGAAAACCAGCGGCTAACTGCGGCGAACTGCGCGCGCGAAAGGCGAAACGGCTGCGCCAGATGCAGCAAGAGGGCCATCGCGTACTGACCGCTGATCGTCGACTCCTCGGGTCCACCGAGCAACTTGTCGGAAACCGGCTCGCGCGCAACGCCCAGTTGCTCGGCGGAAGCCAACACGGCGTGCACGTCGGGCCAGAACGCTGCGGAGAGTGCCGCGCCGCCAAGATAACAGTTCGTCTGTTCCATGCGCAGACACGCCAGGGCGCGATGCGCGACGCGCGCGCCGTGACGCAGGATCGTCGGGTCGCGTTCGAGACAGGCGCGCAGGCAATGCAGATAGGCGATCGTGCACGCCGACCAGAGTTGCCGTACCGTGTCGAGCACAAATTGCTCGCTACGCAGCAAGGGCAAAGGTTTTTTTTCGAAGCGGCGCTGACACTCGGTGCTCACCGAAAAAAAAGCTTGGCGCAGCGCTTCGATCGTTCTGAAACGTTCGTGCGGCGGCATCTGAGCCGCGTTGAAGGCGTGAATCTGCTTGAGGAGCTCGCCGAGCATGACTGACGCGTTGGCCTGCGGCTGAAGCGCAAGCCAGGCCGCGGCACTGACGGAATCGTCGAAAGCGGCCTTGCTGTCGGCTTGCGTTATCGGTAAGGAAAACCAAGTCATCGACGATTCCCTTAATAGGGTAGCCCGTCGCCCGGGCGGAATCGTCCGGTGCATATTCCGCCGGGGGCGCTCGCCCCTCAGCGGTCTATGTCAGAGCTTCGATAGGCTCGTAAATTCAATCGGCCTATTCGGGTTTCTCGCACAACTCGAGCAGAACGCCGTAGGTCGACTTCGGGTGCAGAAAAGCGATATTGAGGCCTTCGGCGCCCTTGCGCGGCGCCTTGTCGATCAGTTGGACACCTTTGCCTTCGAGTTCGGTGAGGTTGGCTTGCAGCCCGGTCGCAGCGATCGCGATGTGCTGGACGCCTTCGCCCTTCTTCTCGATGAACCTGCCGATCGGACCGTCCGGGTCAGTCGACTCGAGCAGTTCGATCTTCGAGTCACCGATCTTGAAAAACGCGGTACGGACTTTCTGTTCCTTGACTTCCTCGATGGCGTAGCACTTCAGGCCGAGTTGCTTTTCCCAGAACGGGATCGCTTCGTCGAGGCTTTTCACGGCGATGCCGATGTGTTCGATGTGCGTCAGTTGCATTGCATTTCCTTCTATTAACGGGTTGAAAAGAACGATTGGAGAACGCACCATTATCCGTCAAACGGCGCGCCGCGTCAGCGCCGGCGTTGCGCCGACCAGACGAGCAGCGCGAGGCCGGCGAGGACCATCGGCAACGACAGCCACTGGCCCATGCTGACGACGTCTGACTGGCCGAAAATGCCGGCGTCCGGCGTCCGGAAGTATTCGGCGATAAAGCGCAGGCCGCCGTAGCCGACCAGGAAGGCGCCGGAGACGGCGCCGCGCGGCCGTGGGCGGCTTGAAAAGATCCATAGCACAACGAAAAGCAGCAGGCCTTCAAGGCCGGCCTGGTAGAGCTGCGACGGATGGCGCGGCAGCGTATCGACCTGCGGGAAGACCATCGCCCACGGCAGCGCCGGATCGGCGATGCGACCCCACAATTCGCCGTTGATGAAGTTTCCGATGCGCCCGGCAGCGAGACCGAGCGGGACCAGCGGCGCGATAAAATCGGTGATGGCGAGCCAGCCGCGCCGCATTTTTCGCGCGTAGGCCCACATCGCGACGAAAACGCCGAGCATGCCGCCATGAAAAGCCATTCCGCCTTTCCAGACGGCGAAGATTTCGAGCGGGTGGGCGACGTAGTAACCGGGGTCGTAGAAAAGAACCTGGCCGAGGCGTCCGCCAATAATGACGCCGAGCACGCCGTAAAACAGCAGATCGTCGAGTTCGGCGACGCGCCAGCCGGCGCCGACGAGTTGCGGATGCGTACGGATACGATGGCGACCAAGCCACCAAACCTGGAGAAAAGCCAGCAGGTACATCAGGCCGTACCAGCGTACAGCAAGCGGGCCCAGCGAAATGGCGATCGGATCGAACTGAGGATGGATCAACATGGTGGTGCATTATAACGCGCGCCGGACGAGCGGCACTTTTGCCTCAGCCCGGCGTCGAAGTTGGCCATGGCGCACGATTCCCGACACAACGACGACTTTGGCCTGGCCGCCGAGCTGGCGCATGACCTCGTCTACCGGCCCGATTTCCTGAGCGCCGGTAAAGTGCGGCAACGCCTCCTGGTTTAACCCGACGCCCAGACGCGCGGCCACAAAGGCCGCGCCGACAAACGTCGCGCCCGGCCTGGGCGCGCCACGCGGTAGAATGCCCGGTTCGCAGCTTATTGTTATGGAGATTCGCCATGCCCGATTACCGTTCGCGTACTTCGACCCACGGCCGCAACATGGCCGGCGCCCGCGCCCTGTGGCGCGCCACCGGC
>JBBRXI010000230.1:0-4652 GCA_038248575.1 Burkholderiales bacterium
ACTGATGGCCGAATTTCGCAAGGTCCATCAGTTCAACGTGTTTACCGTCAATACGCCGTGCCAGATCGGCGTCGCCGCGTACATGCGCGACGCTTCGCGGCATCTGCGCCTGGCAAATTTCTACGAAAACAAGCGGGATATTTTTCGCGCCCAGTTGAACGGCTCGCGCTTCGAACTGCTGCCTTGTCGCGGCAGCTACTTCCAGCTCGCGCGCTACGGCGCGATCAGCGAGCGGCCAGACGTCGAATTCGCGCAGTGGCTGACGCGCGAGGTCGGCGTCGCGGTGATCCCGGTTTCAGCGTTCTATGCCGACGCGCGCGACGATCATGTTGTGCGCTTTTGTTTTGCCAAGCAGGAAGCGACGCTGGCCGCCGCCGGCGAAAAACTGCGGCGGATATAATCGCTGTAACTAGAGGCCAACCGGCGGCGATGCCGCCACACTTAAGGGCGTACGCAATGAGCATGGTCCAGGAGTTCAAGGAATTTGCCATGAAGGGCAATGTCATGGATCTCGCCGTCGGCGTGATCATCGGCGCGGCCTTCGCCAAGATTGTCGATTCGATCGTCGGCGATCTGATCATGCCGATCATCGCCTGGATCATGGGCGGACGGCTCGATTTTTCGGGGATGTATTTCGTTCTCGGCAGCGTCCCGCCGGGCACTGCGACGACGCTCGACGCGCTCAAGAAGGCGCAGGTGCCGGTGTTTGCCTACGGTAATTTCATCACCATCCTGGTGAATTTCGTGATCCTCGCCTTCATCATTTTCATCATGGTCAAGCAGGTCAATCGTCTGCGCCGGAACGTTAAAGAGGAAACGGCGGCAGCGCCCGAGCCGGCCGAAGACGTCCTGCTGCTGCGCGAGATCCGCGACAGCCTGCGCCGCTAGCCGGGCGCCGCGCAGTCACGCGCTCACGCGCTCACGCGCTCACGCGCTCACGCCGCGAAGACCGTTTCCCACAAGGCCGTGACCGCGGCGATGCGCAGCGCGTAGGCGTCGCGTTCGACGCGCGCGCCGGAAACGCCGTTCAGACGAAAGGCGTGCTGCAGACGGCGAAATTCGCGGTAAGCGTCGCGCACCGGGTCGGCGAGCGCCGGCGCGATCAGCCCGAGCTCGGCGGCGACGCCGAGCAGCGCGATGTTGCCCAGGTTGGCGCACAGCCGGGGGTGTGCGTGGGCGTGGCCGAGCACCAGGTACTGGACGATGAACTCGACGTCGACGAGGCCGCCGGGGTCGTGCTTGATGTCGAGCAGGGCTGCGCTGTTCGAGGCGTGCGTGGCGAGCATCTTCCGGCGCATCTCGAGAACCTCTTCCCTGAGCTTCGCCAGATCGCGCGGCTGGCACAGGATCTCGACGCGGATCGCCTCGAATTGCGCGCCGAGTTCTGCGTCGCCGGCGCAAAAGCGCGCGCGCGTCAGCGCCTGGTGTTCCCAGGTCCACGCCTTGTCGAGCTGGTAGGCGCGAAAGCCATCGATGGTCGACACCAGCATTCCCGCGTCGCCGTTCGGGCGCAGGCGAAAATCGGTCTCGAAGAGCATCCCCGACGAAGTCTGCGTCGTCATCCAGGTACTCATGCGCTGCCCGAGGCGGGCGTAGAGCGCGCCGATGTCGGGTTCGGGGTCGTTGTGCACGAAAACGAGGTCGAGGTCAGAGCCGTATCCGAGCTCCTTGCCGCCGAGCTTGCCGTAGGCGATGATGGCGAACTTGGGCGGCCGCTCGGGAAGTGGATGGCGCTCCCTGAGCTTGCCCCAGCACAGCGTCAGCGTGGTGTGCACGACGATGTCGGCGAGTTGCGTGAGGTGGTCGGCGAGTCGTTCGACGGTCTGCAGACCGGCAATGTCCTGGGCGAGCAGGCGAAAGACCTGCGCGTGGTGCGCTTCGCGCAGTACGTCCATTTCGCCTTCGGTATCGCCCGCGTGCTCGGCGAGGCGCTGCTGCAACGCGCTGCGGAAGTTGTCCCAGTCGGTGGCGATTTCGTAGAGCCGCGGGTCGAGCACTTCGTCGAGCAGGATCGGGTGACGCGTCAGATACTCAGCGGCCCAGGTCGAACTGCCGATGATTTCGGCGACCTTGGTCAGCGTCTGCGGATACTGCTGGAGTAGCGCGAGATAGGCGCCGCGCCGGCTGATCGTGGCGAAAAAATCGAGGCCGCGCTCCCAGGTCGCGTCGGGCCTGGGCGTCGCGGCGGCGGCGGCGATCAGGCGTGGACCGAGCGTGTCAAGGCGCTCGCGGTTGGCCGCCGGCAACTGCAGGTATTTGCCGCTCTGGCGAAAACTTGCCAGTCGTTCGAGCGCCGCTTTCGGCTGCCTGAAGCCGAGCGTCGACAGCGCCTCGAGCGCTTCGTCGGGCTCGCTTTGTTCGAACCACAGTCCGGCCAGCGCGTGACTGCCTTCCTCGGGGCTCGAGAAAATTTCCTCGAAGTGCCGGGCGACACGCGTCCGATGCCCGTCGAGAACGACAACGAGGTCGCTCCATTCGCTAAAGCCCAACGATGCAGCGATCCGCGCGCGCTCGCCGGCGGTTGTCGGCAGGCTGTGCGTCTGCGCGTCATTGACGTATTGCAGCCGGTGTTCAAGGCGGCGCAAAAAAACGTAAGCGGCGACGAGTTCGCCTTCGCTCTCAGCCGGCAGCAGGCGGCGCTCGACGAGGAGAGGCAGGACTTTGAGCGTCGGCCGGATCTGCAGCGTCGGATCGCGGCCGCCGCGAATAAGCTGAAAGACCTGCGCCATGAATTCGATTTCGCGGATGCCGCCCGGGCCGAGCTTGATGTGGTCGGCCATGTCGCGACGCGCGACTTCGCGGCGGATTTGCGCATGCAGGTCGCGCATCGCGTTGATCGCGCCGAAATCGAGGTATTTGCGAAAAATGAACGGTCGGGCGATCGCCAGGAGCGCGTCGCGCCATTGGCGCTGCAGATTATCGCCTTCGTTCATGACGCGCGCCTTGATCCAGGCGTAGCGCTCCCATTCGCGGCCCTGCGATATGAAGTAGTTTTCGAGCGACACGATGGAGCAGACGAGTGGCCCCGAGTCACCGTTCGGGCGCAGGCGCATGTCGACGCGAAAGACCTGGCCGTCGCCGGTGATTTCGGCGAGCGTTGCGATCAGCGCCTTGCCGAGGCGGACGAAAAACTCGTAGGCATCGATCTTGCGACCGCCTCCCGGTGGTCCGGCGGTCTCGCCGTCCTCGGGGTAAATGAAGATGTAATCGACGTCCGAAGAGACGTTGAGTTCGCGCCCGCCGAGCTTGCCCATGCCGACGATGAGCAATCGCTGCGGCGTGCCGTTCTGATCGAGCGGTTCGCCAAACTGGCCGGCCAGCCGGCGGTGCAGGAAGTCTACGGCAAAATTGGTCGTCAGGTCAGCGAGCAGCGTCATCGTTTCGACGACTTCGGCGAGCGGCGCGTGGCCACCGACGTCGCGTACGATGAGCAGCGCCATGACCCGCTGGCGCAAGCGGCGTAATGCGCGCTTGAGGCTCTCTTCGTCGTGCACTGCCTCGCCGTGCAGAAACTCATGCATCGGCCGGCTGTCCGCCGGCTGATCGGCGTGTGCCTCGAGCCACGCCGTGACGTCGGGACGCGCCGCCAATAGTTGCCGGAGATAGGCGCTATGGGCGAGCGCCGGTCGCCAGTTGGCCGCAAAGGCGTTGTCAGGGGTGTCTGTGGCGCTCGGCGTGCCGGTCATCTGCCTGCTTCCCGGCGAACATCGTGTGTCGGTCGTCTGGCGTTCGCCAGCCGCTGTCCCGGCCGCGCAAAGCCCTGGTCGGTCAAAGCCGTTACAATCGGATCTTCGCTAAATTTTTTCATCGCGCTATTCTAGTGATCCTCCGGTTCAATACGCAAAATCTTCGTTTCGTGACGCGGCCATGACGGCCTCCGAGCCGCGCCTTCCCGGTCGACTGCCGCGCGCGTTGCGCGTTGCCTGGCGCGCGCTGGTCTGGAGCTTCTGGGTCGTCTATTTCGGCTTTGTCGTCCTCGTGCTCGCGCTGCGTTACGGCGTTCTTCCGCACATCGAGCGCTATCGCATTGACATTGAGCGGCTCGCCAGCCGGCAACTCGGGCAGAGCGCCAGTATCGGCCGCATCGAAGCGAGTTGGGAGGGCATCAATCCCGATCTCACGCTGCTCGACGTGCGCTTTGCCGAGCGCGATGGTCGGCAGGCCTTTGCCATTGCGCGCGTCGAGGCGATTTTCTCGTGGTGGTCGGTGCCGAGCGCCCAGCTCAAACTGCGCCTCTTGCGCATCGACCAGCCGACGCTCAATTTGCGCCGCGACGCCGAGGGCCGCATTTTCATCGCCGGCATCCCGGTCACCCACGAGCCGGGCGGCAGCGGCGCTTCCGACTGGATTCTCGGGCAACGGCGCCTGCGCATTCACGGCGCGACGCTGATCTGGGACGACGCCTTGCGTCAGGCGCCGACGCTGGTTCTTGAAGACGTCAATTTCGCGCTCGACAACAACGGCGAGCGGCACGCCTTCGGTCTGACGGCGCGGCCGCCGCGCGCGCTCGCGGCGAAGATCGATGTGCGCGGCGACCTCAAGGGCAGTGGCATCGAACACATCGGATCGTGGTCGGGGACAGCGTACGCCGAAGTCGATTACGCCGACTTGGCGATCTGGCGGCAGTGGATCGATTACCCCGTTGCCTTGCC
>JBBRXI010000231.1:0-4640 GCA_038248575.1 Burkholderiales bacterium
AACGATGCGCTGAATGGTGACTACGGAACACGAAACCCGGTGGTTACATGCTCACCAGACCCCAGAAAACAAAACGCGGCGGCAGGCTGCCTTTTCCACCGCGCTAGCGGTTTAGTTCAACTAAAAGTAGACACCCGAAAATCGGGATCCAAGTACGCAGGCGAGGTGTATATTCTGGACTTCGGCGACGAACACAATGATTTTCCTCAATTATCCTTGCTGTACACACCGAAAATAATTAGCTAAGACACCATGCCAACGCCGAAATTGCTGGACCAGGTCCGTGATCGTTTGCGCGTCAAGCACTATAGCATCCGTACCGAAAGCGTTTATGTGGATTGGATCAAACGCTTTATTTTATTTCATGGCAAGCGGCACCCGCGCGAGATGGGGGCGGACGAGACGACGCCTTCGGCAACCAAACACCCGACCGCCCCAGCTCTGAATAATTACCCAGCCGGTGGCGCCAAGCCAAATCAAGCCTAACGCAATTGAAAACATCATGTCTTTGGTATTGCAAATATTCAAACGTGTGCATTCTGATGAGATGACAACGACTGCCAATACATTGACGAGAATTAGTACGAGAACACAGTAGGCGATAGCGACGATAACTCTGCGCCACGCCGGAGGATAGGCGTACTTCTCGGTATTATTTTTACGCTCTGACAAAACGTCGTAAGTGGGCAAACCATTTATATCCTTGTGTACAACAAGAGAACGCGCAACCAAATCGTGTACAGCTTGGTGCTTTCTGGTGGTGAGGACAAAAATCAGCGACACACTACCGAGCAGTAACTTGACAATAAATCTCGCCGTAGCAGCCAAGATATTGATATTTCCTTTTCCATCAAGGCGCGTAATTCGGAGCTTCAATAGATGATGCCCGACAGTGCCTCCGGTAAAAGCGACTAAAGCTGGCTCCAAAATGAATATTGGCATAACGATCAACATGACTTTCGCGAAGGGTTGCGTAACTCCCAGAGCATCTCCAGCGATGAGCGTAGCAAATGCAGCTACGGGAACCAGAACGGAATCGACGAGCATAGCTCGAACTCGCTTAATCAAGCGCGGATAGTAGATTTTAGTCATTGGCTAAGATGCATAACGTTCGAGTTAAGCGGGTGACGACGGTAGGACGCCAAGCCCGGGCTGGCGAAAATGTACCGCGTGCCGCCGGCCTGGGCTTGGTGGCCTGCCGTTGGCGCTCCGCTTGAACGAGGGCCATCACTGCGAGGGCTGGTTGCAGCGCTTGCATTACGTAGCTCGCGTTCTGTCCGCGCACCAGGCAGAAACGAACGCAAGTTCCTCCATGTACCCACTGTCACTCGGAAATGCGCGCCACATGACAGGGTTAGGTGACTGGCTTCTTGAGCGCACGGTCTTCCTTGCAGGCCTTGAGAGGACGCGCTTTGGCGCTAAGAATCCGGTGTATTTGTTTGGACTCGACGTCGGCTAGAACCTTGAGGCAAGCGCACCCATATCCATAGCTTGGATTGGTGTTGACCCACTGGTTGGCTACGAATTCGGGCCAATCTCCGTCCGCTTGATGGCCTCCCGGGACTCCGACGATCCATTCTGCATCGCGATCAGTGAGCCAAGCGTTACCTCGAGTTGGGTTCGAGAACCACCCACAGCGTAGCGTCGGCTGCGATGGCGCAGCGATAGCTGACTGCTGAAGTAGCGCGCACGATGCCGCGGTTGAAAACAGCATAAATAGCGAACGTGCAGTACGGAGGATGGACATGTTGATGGGGCCTAACGAATAGCGTTTATCCGCCGCAGCGGAAGCGGTTGAGGAAGGCGAGGCGGCATGGCGGCGGATAAACCTTGTTGGACTGAACCGCCGCGATGGCGGTTGATGATGGGGATTGTAAGGCGGGATCTCGCGAAGTCAATCGTTTGGCATAGCACGTACCGGTCGCCGGTTGTCGAATGAGCGCGAGAACACATCAGAGGCCACGTCAGTCGGCAGAGATATGCGGCGCGCGAGAGCAAATTGCTGCTGCCGCCAGTCTGGGGACGAACGTCAACCTGGCCGCGGCAATTCTCGCCCCGGCACCGACCGGTCACCCGCCATCTCGCCGCGCTCACGGCGGCCCGCGTAGCGGCGGCGTGCGCCGCGTCGGCAGAATCGTCGCCACGACCCGCCAGCGTACGTCGCCGCAGTGCGGGCAGCGTTCGTGCTCGAGGTGCGCGACGCGGCGCAGGAAATCAACCACCGACTCGATCAGCGCCGGTGGCGGTAGCGGCACCTCAAGTGCCGCGCGGGCTGCAGCGAGGCCGGACTTCTTGCGCGCAGCGGACAGCGCCGTAGTGACGGATACGCTTGAAGCCACTAGGGAGCACGTGCAACAGAAAGCGGTAGATAAACTCAACTCCCGGCAGACGAATGATCCGCTTCCGGCCACCGTCCGGATCGGCACGAACCCGCAATGACACCGCACCGGCTTCGATCCGCGTGATGGCGCAACGCGCCGTAATCACGATGACGAGAAAGGTGTGCAGCGGGCGATGAAGCAGGCGGTGCGCGACGCCGGCCTCGTCAAGCCGGCGACGCCGCATACGCTGCGCCACAGCTTTGCCACGCACCTTCTGCAAGCCGGCTACGATATCCGTCCCGGTCCTTAAACTTTCGCAGCGCTTTACGGCGCTTCAGCGGCGGGCGTTTTGACCTTTTCAAAGCGCATCACGCCGCCGGCGCTACGCACGCCGATTGTGTCGCCCGCAACAAAGCCGCCTTCCAGTATCGCCTTGGCGAGCGGGTTTTCGAGTTGCGACTGGATGGCGCGCTTCAAGGGGCGTGCGCCAAAAATCGGGTCGAAACCCGCTGCGGCGATTTCGGCGAGCGCGCTGTCGTCCATATCGAGCTTGAGTTCGAGCTTCGCCAGGCGTTTTTCAAGGTAGCCGAGCTGGATGCGGGCGATCGACTTGATGTTCTTCTCATCGAGCGCGTGGAAGACGACGATTTCGTCGATGCGGTTAATGAACTCGGGGCGAAAGTAGGCTTTCACTTCGCCCATCACGGCCAGCTTGATGATCTGGTAGTCGTCGCCGGCCATCGTCTGGATCATCTGTGAGCCGAGGTTCGAGGTCATGACGATCACCGTGTTCTTGAAATCGACCGTGCGCCCCTGCCCGTCGGTCATGCGGCCGTCGTCGAGCACCTGCAGCAGCACGTTGAAGACGTCGGGGTGCGCCTTCTCGATCTCGTCGAGCAGAATCACGCTGTACGGCTTGCGGCGCACCGCTTCGGTCAGGTAGCCGCCTTCCTCGTAGCCGACGTAGCCGGGTGGCGCGCCGATCAGCCGGGCGACTGAGTGCTTCTCCATGAATTCGCTCATGTCGATGCGAATCAGATGCTCGTCCGAATCGAAGAGGAAACCGGCCAGTGCCTTGCACAGCTCGGTCTTGCCGACCCCCGTCGGGCCGAGGAAGAGGAAGGAGCCGTAGGGCCGGTTGGCGTCAGAGAGGCCGGCGCGCGAGCGCCGGATGGCGTCGGAGACGAGGCGCACGGCTTCGTCCTGGCCGACGACGCGCTGGTGCAGCCGGCTCTCCATGGCCAGCAGCTTCTCGCGCTCGCCCTGCATCATCTTGGCTACCGGAATGCCGGTGGCGCGCGAGACGACCTCGGCGATCTCCTCAATGCCGACCTGTGTGCGCAAGAGCTTGTTCGGCTGTGCGTCGGCCGGCTTCTCGGCGGCCTTGAGCTGCGCTTCGAGTTGCGGCAGCTTGCCGTACTGCAACTCGGCGACCTTGTCGAGCTTGCCTTCGCGCTGCAGGCGGACGACTTCGGCGCGTAGCTTGTCGATCTCTTCCTTGATCTGCGCGCTGCCCTGGACCTGCGCTTTTTCGGCCTTCCAGACCTCTTCGAGGTCGTTGTACTCGCGCTGTAGCCTGAAGAGTTCGTCCTCGATCAGGCGCATGCGTTTTTTCGACGCCTCGTCCTTTTCCTTGCCGACGGCGAGGCGCTCGATCTCGAGCTGGATCATGCGCCGGCCAAGCCGGTCCATGACTTCGGGTTTCGAGTCAATCTCCATGCGGATGCGTGCCGCCGCTTCGTCGATCAGGTCGATCGCCTTGTCGGGCAGGAAGCGGTCGGTGATGTAGCGCTGCGAGAGTTCGGCGGCGGCGACGATCGCCGGGTCGGTAATATCGACGCCGTGGTGCAGCTCGTAGCGCTCGCGCAGGCCGCGCAAAATGGCGATCGTGCTCTCGACCGACGGCTCTTCGATGAGCACCTTCTGGAAGCGACGTTCGAGCGCCGCGTCTTTTTCAATGTACTTGCGGTACTCGTCGAGCGTCGTCGCGCCGACGCAGTGCAACTCGCCGCGCGCCAGCGCCGGCTTCAACATGTTGCCGGCGTCGATGGCGCCCTCGGCGCGGCCGGCGCCGACCATGGTGTGCAGCTCGTCGATGAAGACGATGATTTGCCCCTCTTCGGCGGCGATCTCCTTGAGCACGGCTTTCAGGCGCTCCTCGAACTCGCCGCGGTATTTGGCGCCGGCGAGCAGCGCCGCCATGTCGAGCGAGAGGACCTTCTTGCCTTTGAGCGTTTCCGGAACCTCGCCGTTCACGATGCGCTGCGCCAGCCCTTCGACGATCGCCGTCTTGCCGACGCCCGGCTCGCCGATCAGCAC
>JBBRXI010000232.1:0-4601 GCA_038248575.1 Burkholderiales bacterium
CGCCCTTCGATGAGGTCGACATAGTTGACCACGCGGTCGTGCGTGCCGCCGGGAATGTCGAGCTGGCGGGCAACGATCCCGGTGGCGAGAACGACGAGGTCGAAAGCCGCGTGCACGAGTTCGTCGGCGCCAATACGGTGCCCCAGCCGGACGGTGACGCCGGCATTGTCGAGGCGGCGGGCGAAATAGCGCAGTGTTTCGGCGAACTCCTCCTTGCCGGGAATGTGGCGGGCGAGATTGAACTGGCCGCCGATGGCGCTGGCGCCGTCCACCAGCGTGACGCGGTGGCCGCGCTCGGCGGCGGTCGCCGCGCAGGCCATCCCGGCCGGCCCGGCGCCGACGACGGCGATCTTCAGCGGTCTTGCCGCCGGCGTGATGAACAACTCGGTTTCGCGGCAGGCGCGCGGGTTCACCAGGCAGGTGGCGACCTGGCCGGCGAAAATGTTGTCGAGGCAGGCCTGGTTGCAGGCGATGCAGGTGTTGATCTCGTCGCTGCGCCCGGCCGCAGCGAGCGCTACGAAGTTCGCGTCGGCGAGGAAAGGGCGCGCCATGGACACCAGGTCGGCGCAGCCCGAGGCAAGCAGCTGTTCGGCGACCGCCGGCGTATTGATCCGGTTGCTGGTAATCAGCGGAATGCCGACTTCGCCCATCAGGCGCCGGGTGACCCAGGCAAACGCGGCGCGCGGGACCATCGTTGCGATCGTCGGAATGCGCGCTTCGTGCCAGCCAATGCCGCTATTGATCAGCGTCGCACCGGCCGCTTCAACCGCCTTGGCGAGCGCGACGACCTCGTCCCAGGTGCTGCCGCCTTCGACGAGGTCGAGTAGCGAGAGGCGGAAGATGATGATGAAGTTCGGCCCCACCGCGGCGCGCACGCGGCGCACGATGTCGACGGCAAAACGGCTGCGGTTCTCCGCTGAGCCGCCCCATTCGTCGCTGCGCCGGTTGGTCTCTGGGGCGATGAACTCGTTGATCAAATAGCCTTCCGAGGCCATCAGCTCGACGCCGTCGTAGCCGGCCTTTTGCGCGAGATGCGCGCAGCGCGCGTAGGCGGCGATCGTCTTGCCGATCCCCCAGCGCGTCAGGGCGCGCGGCGTAAAGCGATTGATCGGCGCGCGCAGCGCCGACGGCGCGGCGGCGAGCGGGTGGTAGGCGTAACGCCCGGCATGCAGAATCTGCAGCGCGATATTGCCGCCTGCGGCGTGTACCGCGTCGGTAATTTTGCGGTGCCTGCCGACCTGCCAGGAGAAGCTCAGTTGAGCGGCGTGCGGCGTGAGTCGTCCCGAAAGATTCGGTGCGAAACCGCCGGTGACGATGAGGCCGACGCCGCCGCGCGCGCGTTCGGCGTAGAAGGCGGCGAGGCGGGCAAAGCCATCGGGCGCTTCCTCGAGGCCGGTATGCATCGAACCCATGAGGACGCGATTGTTGAGCCGTGTGAAGCCCAGTTCAAGCGGCGCGAGCAGGTGCGGGTAGGCGGCCATACCGACGGCGCTCAGGGCGCGCTCTTCGCCATCGTCCGCGCGCACGTCGCGAGCGCCCAGCCAACGTGTTCGCGAACCAGCGGCGAGGGGTGGTCGCGACGCGTGTTGAGCGCGGCGAGCGTGTGCCGCGAAGGCGGCGCGTTGCCGAGCGCCACGGCGATGTTGCGCAGCCAGCGCTCGTGGCCGACGCGGCGGATCGGATTGCCGGCCAGCCGGCTTTCGAAATCGTCTTCACTCCAGGCGAACAGTTCGGCGAGCGATGTCGCGTCGAGGCCATGACGAACGGCGAACTCAGGGTCGCCGAGACGCGCAAAACCGTTCCAGGGGCAGCACAACTGGCAATCGTCGCAGCCGTAGATGCGGTTGCCGACGAGTGGTCTTAAGTCGACAGGGATCGCGCCCTTGAGCTCGATCGTCAGATACGAAATGCACAGCCGCGCATCGACTTCGTAGGGCGCGACGATGGCGCCGGTCGGGCAGGCGTCGAGGCATTTGCGGCAACTGCCGCAGTGCTCGGCGACCGGCGCGTCGGGCGGCAGTGGCAGGTTGCAGTAGATTTCGCCGAGAAAGTGCCAGGAGCCGGTGCGCGTCAACGCGAGCGTATGCTTGCCGCGCCAGGCAATTCCCGAGCGGGCGGCGAACTCGACCTCCATGACCGGCGCCGAATCGGAAAATACGCGGTAGTGAAAATCGTCGCGTTGCCCGGCCAGCGCGAGGTTGTCGCCGATCCGGTCGGCAAGTTTCTGCAGACGCTGGCGCACCGTCTTGTGATAGTCGCGGCCGAGCGCATAGCGCGAGATGTAGGCGAGCTCGGCGTTGGCGAGTACCTGCTCGCCCGGCGCCGCCGACGGCCAATAGGGCAGGCGGGCGCTGATTACCGACACCGTGGCGGGGACCAGCGCAGCAGGCGCGGCGCGCAGCGCGGCGTGTTTGGCCATATAATCCATTTCGCCGTGCCGCCCGAGTGCCAGCCAGCGCATGAGTTGCGGCGTCGCCGCGGCAACGTCGGCGCGCGCGATGCCCAGTTCGGCAAAGCCCAATTGCTGGCCCCAGACTTTAATTTTGCGCGCCAGAGCGACCAGATCGACGGCGCCAAAATCGCTTGAAGCGGAGTTCGTCTCGTGCATAGCCCGAATCATAGTCTGAATGAGAGTGCTGATGAGCGCGCCGGTGACAGTGCGCAGGGTCAGGACGCGCCCATGACGCTGGCCCTGCCTGACGAAGCGGCGACGCTGGCGCTCGCCAGTATGCTTGCGCCATTGCTCACGCCGGGCATGGTCGTCTGGCTCGACGGCGACCTCGGCTCGGGCAAAACGACGCTGGTGCGCGCCTTGCTCCGCGCGCTGGGACACCAAGGCGCGGTGAAAAGCCCTACTTACACACTGGTTGAAGTTTACGTAATTTCGAGCTTATACTGGTATCACTTTGATTTTTATCGGTTCAATGAGCCAGAAGAGTTTGATGATGCAGGTCTTGGCGAATATTTCCGAAGTGACACCGTGTGCCTCGTTGAATGGCCCGGGAAGGCGGTCGGCCATGTGCCGCCGGCCGACCTCACGCTTGGTCTGCGTTTCGCCGCGGACAGCGCTTGCGGACGGCTCGTCGAGCTTGCTGCCGGCAGCGCGGCCGGCCGCCAATGTCTGAGCGAACTTCTCGGCCGCTGGTCGGGCGTCGGCAACTCATAAAGTTTGCCGGGGCGTCGCTGATTCTTCTCGTCAGCCCGGTCGGCCGGGCGGCGGCCGAGCGCCATCTCGGCGTTCTTGCCGTGCGCGTCTGGCCGGCGGCCGATTACACGCGCGTCGCCATCGAACACAGCGCGCCGCTCAAGTACACCCACTTCATCATCAAGAACCCCGAGCGTCTGGTCGTCGACCTCGAGGGCATCGAATTCAACAGCGTCCTCGAGGGAATGGCCAACAAGATCACCGCCGACGATCCGAACATCAAACTGCTGCGGGCCGGTCGCTTCAAGCCCGGCGTCGTTCGCCTGGTGATGGAACTCAAGAACGAAGTCAAACCGCAGGTCTTCGTGCTGCCGCCGGTCGGTGCGTATGGTCACCGTCTGGTGCTCGACGTCTATCCGCTCGAGCCGCCCGATCCCATGCTCCAGTTGTTGGCGAAAAATGAATCGCTGCTCGGCAATCAGGCTGCGGAGAACCCCAGGGTCGACCAGCCGCGCGCCGGCAAGCCGATCGTCGATCGCCTGGTGACGATCACGCTCGACCCGGGGCACGGCGGCGAAGACCCGGGCGCTATCGGCCGTGGCGGCAGCTATGAAAAACACGTGACGCTGGCGGTCGCCAAGCGCCTGCAGGCGAAGATCGACGCCGAGCCGAATATGCGCGCGGTACTCACGCGCGACACCGATTTCTTTGTTCCGCTGCACATGCGCGTGCAAAAAGCGCGGCGCCTGCGCTCCGATCTCTTCATCTCGATACACGCCGACGCTTTCGTGCGTCCGGACGCCAATGGCTCGTCGGTTTTTGCCTTGTCGGAAAGCGGCGCGTCGAGCTCGGCGGCGCGCTACCTGGCGCAGAAGGAAAACGCCGCCGATCTCGTCGGCGGGGTCAATATCGACGTCAAGGACCCGATGCTCGCGCGCACGCTGCTCGACCTTTCGCAAACGGCGACGATCAGCGACAGCCTCAAGCTCGGCAAGGCCGTGCTCAGCGCGATCGGCGGCATCAACCGCCTGCACAAGGCGAGTGTCGAACAGGCCGGTTTTGCCGTTCTCAAGGCACCCGATATCCCCTCGATCCTGATCGAGACGGCGTTCATCTCGAACCCCGCGGAGGAAAAGCGACTCAACGACGAAGCCTACCAGGACAAAATGGCCGAAGCGATCATGTCAGGAATCCGCAAGTACTTCGCCAAGAATCCGCCGCTTGCCAAGTCGACGCTGGCACGGCTCGAGTAGGCTTTTTCGCCGCATTGCCAGCGATTGAAGATTGAGGTTTGAAATATCGCGCCGCGCTGCTAAAATGCCGACCCTGCGTTCCCGTTGGAATTGCAGAGCCGCTGTAGCTCAGTTGGTAGAGCAGCGCATTCGTAATGCGAAGGTCGCCAGTTCGATTCCGGCCAGCGGCACCAGTAAAGACAAGGCTTACAGCGATGTAGGCC
>JBBRXI010000233.1:0-4597 GCA_038248575.1 Burkholderiales bacterium
CACCTTTCCGTGGTGCACGCCGTGGGAAGAAAATCTTCGCACCCTTTATCTGGCTTACGTCGAAGCCAAACAGGCGCAACAGGTGCTCGATTACGACGATCTCGTTCTCTACTGGGCGCAGATGGTCGGCGAGGCCGATATCGCCCACGAACTCGGCGAGCGCTTTAGTTACATTCTGGTCGACGAGTATCAGGACACCAACCACCTGCAAGCGTCGCTGCTGCTGGCCATGAAGCCCGACGGGCGCGGTCTGACCGTCGTCGGCGACGACGCCCAGTCGATCTACGCCTTTCGCGGCGCGACGGTGCGCAACATCCTCGACTACCCGAGCCGCTTTGATCCGCCGGCGCGGCTGATCACGCTTGAGCGCAACTACCGGTCGACGCAGCCGATTCTGGCGGCGGCCAACGCGGTCATCGCCCTGGCCAGCGAGCGTTACAGCAAGGACCTGTGGAGCGAGCGCGAATCGGCGCAGCGGCCGCAACTCGTTTCAGTGCGCGACGAGGCCGATCAGGCGATCTACGTCGCCGAACGCGTTCTGGCGCGACGCGAGACCGGGATCAAGCTCACTTCGCAGGCGGTTCTCTTTCGCGCCGCAGCGCACAGCGTGCGCCTCGAAATCGAGCTCACCCGGCGCAATATCCCCTTCATCAAGTTCGGCGGACTCAAGTTTCTCGAAGCGCGCCACGTCAAGGACGTCCTGGCCATCCTGCGCTGGGCGCAAAATCCGCGCGACCGCATGTCGGGGTTTCGCGCGCTGCAGCTCTTGCCGGCGATCGGCCCGAAAACAGCCAGCCGGATCATCGACAACATCCTTGCCGCCGCACCCGGATGCGCACTGCTCGGCGAACAACCAGTGCCCGCGAGCGGCCGGCTGGCCTGGCTCGAATTCGTCGTGCTCGTCGGTGGGCTTGGCGATACGGCGAGTTGGCCGACGCCGCTCGAAAAGGTCGCGCTGTGGTACGAGGGGCAGATGGACCGGCTGTTCGACGACGCCGAGACGCGCGTCGCCGACATCCAGCAACTGACGCGTATCGCCGCGAGTTACGCCAACCAGGAAAGCTTTCTCACCGAACTGACGCTCAACCCGCCCGAGGCGACGAGTGACGAAGCGGCGCTGCCGCTGCTCGACGAGGATTACCTGATCCTGTCGACGATCCACTCGGCCAAAGGCAAGGAATGGGCGGCGGTATCGATTCTCAACGTCGTCGATGGCTGCATGCCGTCCGACCTCGCGACCGGCAGTGCGGCCGAGATCGAGGAGGAAAGGCGGCTGCTCTACGTCGCCATGACGCGCGCCAAGGATCATCTCGAACTCGTCGTCCCGCAGCGCTTTTTCACCTCGGGACAGGCGGGCAGCGGCGACCGCCACGTCTATGCCAACCGCACGCGCTTCATTCCCAATCGGCTGCTCACCGAGTTCGACCAGTCGGTGTGGCCGCAGGCCGCCCCGCTCGACGTGCCAGTCAGCGAAGGCGAGAGCCGGATCGATCTTGCGGCGCGCATGCGCGGCATGTGGCGCTGAGCACCTTCAGGCGGCAAATTGCAGGCGCGCGAGGTGCGCGTAGAGCCCGTCGTGGGCGAGCAGTTCGGCGTGACTGCCGGTCTCGACGATCCGTCCGTGCTCCATGACGGCGATGCGCCCGGCCCGCTGCACGGTCGCCAGGCGATGCGCGATAACCAGCGTCGTGCGGTTGGCCATCAGCTTCTCAAGCGCCGCCTGGACAAGGCGCTCGCTTTCAGCGTCGAGCGCCGACGTCGCTTCGTCAAGGAGCAGGATCGGCCGGTCAGCGAGCAGCGCACGGGCAATCGCGATGCGCTGGCGCTGACCGCCCGAGAGGCGAACGCCGCGCTCGCCGAGGTCGGCTTCGTAGCCGCCCGGCAATTGGCGGACAAAATCGTCGGCGTAGGCGGCGGCACACGCGCCGCGGACCTCGTCGAGCGTCGCGTTCGGGCGGCCGTAGCGGACGTTGTCGATGACGCTGGCGGCGAAGATCACCGCCTCCTGCGGCACCAGCGCAATCGCCTGGCGGATCGCCTGCGGATCGGCGCCGGCGAGCACGACGCCGTCGAGGCGCAACTCGCCCGACTGCGGGTCGTAGAAGCGCAGCAGTAACTGAAACACCGTCGTTTTTCCAGCCCCCGAGGGGCCAACCAGCGCGACGCTCTCGCCCGGCGCGACACTCAGCGTGAAGTTGTCGAGCGCCAGCGTGTCGGGGCGCGACGGGTAAGCGAAGGTCACGGCGCTAAAGCTGATCGCACCGCGCGGACTTTCCGGCAAGGCGACCGGATTTTCGGCGACGCTGATGTCCGCCTTGACCGCGAGCAGTTCAAGCAGACGCTCGGTGGCGCCGGCCGCGCGCTGCAGATCGCCCCACGATTCGGAGAGCGCGCCGACTGAACCGGCGACGAGCGCCGCGTAGAAAACGAAGGCCGACAGCTCGCCGGGGCTCAGGCGCCCGGCGAGCACGTCGTGACCGCCGATCCACAGGATCAGCGAAATGGCGCCGAAGACGAGGATCATGACGGCGGCGATCAGCGTCGCCCGGCTGTCGATGCGCGAGAGCGCGGTGGCAAAACCGCTCTCGACGAGGCCGGCAAAGTCGCGCCGGTCGGCGTCCTCGTGGCCGTAGGCCTGGACGATGCGAATCTCGTGGATCGTCTCGTCAATGCGGTTGCCGAGATCGGCGACGCGGTCCTGGCTGATGCGCGCGAAACGCCGCACGCGCCGGCCGAAGAGGACGATCGGTACGACGACGAGCGGAACGCCGGCGAGCACCATCAGCGTCAGCTTGAGGCTGGTGGTAAACAACAGCGCCAGGCCACCGATCAGCATCAGGATGTTGCGCAGCGCGATCGAGAGCGTCGAGCCGATCGCGTGTTCGATCAGCGTCGTATCCGAGGTGAGGCGCGAAATCACCGAACCGGTACGGCCCGATTCGAAGTACGACGGCGGCAAGGACAGCAGGTGGTCAAAAACGCGCCGGCGCAGATCGGCAGTGACGCGTTCGCCGAGCCACGAAACGTTGTAAAAGCGCAGATAGGTTGCCGCGGCAAGCACGGCGATGACGCCGAACATGGCCATCAGCGCGCGGTCGAGCCAGGCCGGGTCGCCGGCGGCAAAGCCGCGGTCGATCACCGCGCGCAAGCCCTGGCCGACGCCGAGCATGGCCAGCGCAGCGACGATCAGCGCGATGACTGCGACGATCACGCGTCGCCAATACGGCTTGAGCAAGGCGAAGGCAAGTGCGAGGTGGGTGTTCGGATCGGGCATCGGGTGACGATAGCACAAGCCGGCACGTACCATTTCAAGGCCATCGCAGCACTGGCAGCGGACACCAGCGAAGCAGCGATGGCGTGAAGCACGTTGCGCAGTGATGACGATAGCTCCATCAAGCGCATGCGGCAAGGAAGCGACGCTAGCCGCTGCAACGGCTGATTACGGCCGGCAATATTTGCCGGCCTGAGGGCGAGCACTACGGTGGGTCACGGTTATAGGCGGCTTGCGCGTGAGTGGCCCGATTATTGCGACAGCGTGCTGGCAGCCGCACCAGCGTGCTCAACCATTTCGGAAGATTAATCATGTCGCCGCTCGCCATTGCCAGTACGCTGTACAAGGTTTTTCAGTCCACGCAGAGCGCTAGCAGCGCTCAATTGACGGCGGGCGCCAGTGCCCATATCCAGACTTCACCAGCAGGTGATTTCGGCTCGTCGCTCGCACTGCGCATGGCATCGCTGCAATCGCAATCGGTCAATACGCTGATCGGCTCGGTTTTCAACACCGGCAACGCAGCGAGCGGCGCCAGCGACCCGCTTTCGTTGCTTGGCCTGTCGGCGACGCCGGGAGCGAACGTCGGACTCTCGGCGAGCGGGCGCAATCTCTCGCTCTTCGACCCCGAATCGGCATATAAGATGATGACCGTCATCAACCGCAAGGACCTGCACTACAAGGCCCAGTTCTCCGAACTGAGTGAAATGAAGACCGCCCTCGGCGGCATGCAGCAAGCCGGCCAGACGCTCGCCGGAGTCAACACGGCGATGGATAGCGAAACGGTGAAGGCAGAGTTGCAGGCTTTTGCCGGACGATACAACGAATGGGTCACGCGCTTTTCTCCGACGGTCAAGAGCAGTGGCGTGCTGACCGGAACGCAGGCCGCCGAAATCTCCTTGTACGAACTTGAGCAGAGCGTGAAGAATATCTTCAACGGCGCCCGGGACGGCTTTCACGGCGTGAAAGACATCGGCTTGGCCATCGACCCGACGACTCGACTGGCGACCCTCGACGTCGGCAAACTCGACAGCGCTCTGTCGACCAACCGCGCGGGCGTGATGAACACGATCGGTGAATTCAGCGCCAATTTCGCGAGATCGGCGGAACTGCTCAACTCTACGAACAACTTCGTCCCCAACCGGCTGGCCAACCTCGACCGCGCGATCGACTACATCAGCGAACACGCAAGCGCCTGGCAGGCTGAATTCGTGCGCGGCGACGCAGCCCCGTCGTCGGCGCAGATCGCCAAGGCGCTGGCCGCCTACAACCGGATCGGCAGCGTCTAGCCGCCGGCGAGCCGCGAACCCGTTTAGCCTCCCGGCGACG
>JBBRXI010000234.1:0-4591 GCA_038248575.1 Burkholderiales bacterium
AAGGACGCCGAAGGCATTTACGCGACCGGACCGATGGACGTCTCCAGATACCCGCTCAACAGCAAAGCGCATAGCGACTACAAGGCCAAGTACGGCAAGGAGCCGGGCACCTTCTTCGACCAGGGTTACGCGGCGACGCTCGCCGCCGTCAATGCCATCAAGGTCGCCGGTGGCACCGACTACGACGCGCTAGGCAAAGCCTTGAAGAGCAGCCCGATCGAAACCCCCGTCGGGAAGATCAAATTCGACGCCAAGGGCGACGCCGAAGGCGTTGGCTTCTCGGTCTACCAGGTCAAGAACGGGGCCTTCGCCGAAGTCAAATAAGCGCCGTTCGCAACATCCGCCGGGGGGGCGGTCTCTGAGCCACTCATTGACCGCCTCCCGATTTTTTTGCCTCGGCCGGGCCAGGCGAGCTTCTCGCCACCGATAGCCGGCTCAAGGCCGGCAACTCCGGTTTTAACACCCCCATCAGGCTCACCCATGGATTTCCAGTATTTGTTCGAGCTGCTCTGCGGCGGTATGGTCAAGGGGAGCATCTACGCCCTGATCGCCCTCGGCTACACCATGGTCTACGGAATCATCCAGCTCATCAATTTCGCGCACGGCGAGATTTACATGATCGGCGCCTTCGTCGCCTTCATCGTCACCGGTGTGCTGACGCTGGCCGGTTACAGCGGCCTTACCGTACTCGTCGTCGCGGCGATCGTGGCGATGATTTACGCCGCGGCGTACGGCTACACCCTCGAAAAAATTGCCTACCGGCCGCTGCGCAACGCGCCGCGCCTGTCGCCGCTGATCAGCGCCATCGGCGCGTCGATTTTCCTGATGAACTACGTCCAGCTCGCGCAGACGCCCGACTTTCTGCCCTTCCCCGAACTGATCAGCGACTTCGCGTTCATGGAGCCGATTTCGCGCTACGTGAGTTCGGCCGACCTCGTCATCCTCGTGGTCACCGCGCTGACCATGATCGCCCTCACCGTACTCATCAAATACACGCGCATCGGCAAGGCCATGCGCGCCACACAGCAGGACGCCGTAATGGCGCGCCTGGTTGGCATCAACGTCGACCGGGTGATCTCGGCGACCTTCATCATCGGCTCGCTGCTCGCCGCGATCGCCGGCGTGCTCATCGCTTCGCGCACCGGCCAGATCAACGCCGCGATCGGCTTCATGGCCGGCATCAAGGCGTTTACCGCAGCCGTTCTCGGCGGCATCGGCAACATCCCGGGCGCGGTGCTCGGCGGACTCGTGCTGGGCATCGCCGAAACGCTCGGCGCAGGCTACATCTCGAGCGCCTACGAAGACGTCTTCGCCTTCGGCCTGCTCGTCCTGATTCTCATCCTGCGCCCGGCCGGCCTGCTCGGCAAAGCGGTCAAACAGAAGGTCTAAGGATATGAATCACTTCAAACGCTCTCTCGGCATCGGCCTGTGGTTCATGTTCCTGACCCTGCCGCTGGTCGTCGTCCGCGTCAATACGTTGAGCCAGGAGGTCGAGTGGCGCTGGGCCAATATGCTTTGGGTCGGGCTCGCGGCTTTCGCCATCGCCTGGGCCTGGCGCTATTCGATCGACCGCCGCGCCGCGCGCCAGGCGCAGGGCGGCAGCCAGACCCGGCCGCTGTCCGCCCGCCGGTCATGGGCCCAGCGCCTGTCCGACGACCCGATCCTCAGCCGTCGCCTGCTCATGGTCGCCGCGCTCGCTGCCCTCGCCTTCCCCTGGCTGGTGTCGACCGGGCAGAACTTCTATCACGTCAACATCATGGTCAGCGCGCTGATCTTCGTCGTCCTCGGCCTCGGCCTTAACATCACCGTCGGCCTCGCCGGCCTGCTCGACCTCGGTTATATCGCTTTCTTCGCCGTCGGCGCCTACACCTACGCGCTGCTCTCAAAGAATTTCGACCTCGGCTTCTGGACCTGCCTGCCGCTCGGCGGCGTCATGGGCATGTTTTTCGGCATCGTCCTCGGCTTTCCGATCCTGCGCCTGCGCGGTGACTACCTGGCGATCGTCACGCTCGGCTTCGGTTCGATCACCAAGATCGTCCTCGAGAATTCGGACGTGCTGTTTGGCGGCGCCGCCGGCATCGCCGGCATTCCGCGCCCCGATCTGTTCGGCCTCGTGCTCGACGGCCGCGAGAAATCGCTCTACAGCTATTACATCGTTCTGGCGCTCGTCGCGCTGACCATTTTCGTCACCAACCGGCTCAAGAATTCGCGCATCGGCTGGGCCTGGATGGCGCTGCGCGAGGACGAAATCGCCTGCGTCGCGATGGGCGTCGATATGGCCCGCACCAAGCTTTCGGCCTACGCGCTCGGCGCCTTCTGGGCCGGCCTGGTCGGCGTCATCTTCGCCGCGCACAACAACTTCATCAACCCCGACAGCTTCACCTTCATGGATTCGGCGATGATCCTGGCGATGGTCGTGCTCGGCGGCATGGGTTCGATCCTCGGCGTGATCATCGCGGCGCTCGCCTTAAAGCTGCTGCCCGAATACCTGCGCGCCTTCGCCGAGTACCGCATGCTGGTGTTCGGCGCGGTGATGGTGCTGATGATGATTTTCCGGCCGCAGGGTCTTATCAGCGGCCTGCGCCGAAAATACGAGTACGACGTGAGCAAAGGGAGCGACGATGTCGGCAAATAAAGGCGCCAAGCTCCTCGAAGTGCGCGGCTTGACGATGGATTTCGGCGGCCTGCGCGCCGCCGACGACGTCAGCTTCGAACTCTTTGAAGGCGAGATCGTCGCCTTGATCGGCCCGAATGGTGCCGGCAAGACGACGGTTTTCAACTGCATCACCGGCATCTATACGCCGACTTCCGGCGACGTCATCATGCATCCGCCGGGACTTGCGCCCAGGCGCATCAACGGCATCAAGGCAAACAGCATCACCCGCCTCGGCATGGCGCGCACCTTCCAGAACATCCGCCTGTTCCCGGCGATGACGGTGCTCGAAAACGTCATGATCGGCCGCCACTGCCGCACCTCGACGAACATTCTCGACGCCATCCTGCGCACGCCGCGCGCGCGGCGCGAGAGGCGCGAGACGATCGCCGAAAGCCACCGTCTGTTGCGCAAGGTCGGCTTGGCCGATCTGGCCAACGAATTCTCGGCCAACCTCTCGTACGGTGCCCAGCGCCGACTCGAAATCGCGCGCGCGCTGGCTACTGCCCCCTTCGTGCTGCTGCTCGACGAACCGGCGGCCGGAATGAATCCGCAGGAAACGCAGGAACTCGACGAACTCATCGTGCGCATCGGCGCCGAGGAGAAGGTCGCGATCCTGCTCATCGAGCACGACATGAAACTGGTGATGAACATATCGGACCGCATTGTCGTAATGGAATACGGCAAGGAGATCGCCCAGGGAACGCCGCGCGAGATCAAGGAAAATCCGCGCGTCATCGAAGCCTATCTCGGCGAGGAAGCCCATGCTTGAAGTGCGCGGCATCCAGACCTTCTACGGCAACATCCAGGCGCTCAAGAACGTTTCGCTGTCGATCAACGAAGGCGAGATCGTCACGCTGATCGGTGCCAACGGCGCCGGAAAAAGCACGACGCTGATGTCGATCTGCGGCGTGAGCCCGCCGCGCCACGGCGAAATCCTTTTTCGCGGCACGCCGATCCAGGCGCTCTCCGCCGAGAAGATCGTCAGCCTCGGCATCTCTCAGGTGCCGGAAGGGCGGCACATCTTCCCGCAGATGAGCGTGCTCGAGAACCTCGAGATGGGCGCCTATTTGCGCCACGACAGAAGCGCCATCGGCGCCGATATTGACGAAGTCTTCGGCCGCTTCCCGATTCTCGCCAAGCGCCGTCAGCAGGCCGGCGGAACGCTCTCGGGCGGCGAACAGCAGATGCTCGCCATATCGCGCGCGCTGCTCGCCCGGCCGGCATTGCTGCTCCTTGACGAACCCTCGCTGGGCCTCGCGCCGCTGATCATCAAGCAGATTTTCGAGATTATCAAGAAGATCAACAGTGAAAACAACACGACGGTCTTTCTTGTCGAGCAGAACGCCAACCAGGCACTCAAGATCGCCCACCGCGGCTACGTCATGGAGAACGGCGCGATCACCCTCGAAGACCGCGCCGATAATCTGCTGAGCAACGACGACGTCAGGAGGGCGTATCTCGGGATGTAAGTGAAAGGCTGTCCACACCCCGCCGCACGAGCGCAGAATGACGTTGTCGCCACGATCGTCGGAGGGCATGGCATGAGCCACAAACATTTGCATTTGCTGCAGCAGATTTACCGCGAGCCGGTTAGCGCCAACATTCACTGGCGCGAGGTCGAATCGCTGCTCGTGCACCTCGGCGCGAGCGTCGAATCGGCGCACGGCGCGCGCTTTCGCGTCGTCTTGAATCGCGTCGAAGCCTTCCTGCATCACCCGCACAACAGCTCGACCTGCCCCAAGATCGCGATCAAGCAGATCCGCGAATTCCTCGCCCACGCCGGGGTAACGTTGTCGAGCTACGAAGCCGGTCTGAACGACTAGCTGACGGTGAGCCCGCGTGTCAGGCGGTCGTGCATCCACGCACAGAGCGCGCCGCTAACCATCAGCGCTCCCATGCCGAAAGCCAGGTTGCGCGGCGACCCCCAGAGCAACG
>JBBRXI010000235.1:0-4571 GCA_038248575.1 Burkholderiales bacterium
CCCTTCACTCGGTACCGCCGACGGTCAGCCCGTCGATGCGCAGGGTCGGCTGGCCGACACCGACGGGAACGCTCTGGCCGTCTTTGCCGCAGGTGCCGACGCCGGGGTCAAGGCGCATGTCGTTGGCGATCATCGACACCCGGTTCATCGCCTCGGGGCCGCTGCCGATCAACGTCGCGCCCTTGACCGGGCTGGTGACCTTGCCGTTTTCGATGAGGTAGGCCTCGGACATCGAGAAGACAAATTTGCCGTTCGTGATGTCGACCTGGCCGCCGCCGAAATTGACCGCGTAAATCCCCTTCTTCACCGAGGCGATGACTTCCTCGGGACTCTTGTCGCCGTTCATCATCATGGTGTTGGTCATGCGCGGCAGCGGCAGGTGGGCGAACGATTCCCGCCGCCCGTTCCCGGTCGGTGCGACGCCCATCAGGCGGGCATTGAGACCGTCCTGCATATAGCCCTTAAGAATGCCGTCCTCGATGAGTACGGTGCGCTGCGTCGGGTTGCCCTCGTCGTCGATACTGAGCGATCCGCGGCGATCGGCGATCGTCCCGTCGTCGACGACGGTAACGCCCCTGGCCGCGACGCGCTTGCCGACGCGGCCGGCGAAGGTTGAGCTGCCCTTACGGTTGAAATCGCCCTCGAGACCGTGGCCGACGGCCTCGTGCAGCAGGATTCCGGGCCAGCCGGAGCCGAGAACGACGGTCATCGTGCCGGCCGGCGCCGGCCGCGCGGCGAGGTTGGTCAGTGCCTGATGCACGGCTTCGTGCGCGTAGCCACGCAGCACCGCATCGCTGAAAAAACCGTAATCTGTGCGCCCGCCCCCACCCGCCGACCCCTGTTCGCGTTTTCCGCCCGCGCCTTCGACGATCACCGTGATCGACACGCGGACGAGCGGCCGCACGTCGGCGGCCAGCCGGCCGTCGCTGCCGGCAACGAGGATGACTTCGTATTCGCCGGCGATATGCGCCATGACCTGGGTCACCCGGCTGTCTTGCGCGCGCGCGTAGGCTTCGAGCCGCTCGAGGAGTTCGACCTTGGCCGCGGCCGGCAGCGAGGCGATGGGATCGCGCGCGACGTAGAGCCGGCGACCCGCGGCTTCCCTGGTCGCCGGTGCTGCGCGGCGCCGCTGTCCGGCGGCGGCGATCGCGCGCACCGCCGCGGCGGCGTCGGCGAGCGCCGGCACGCTGATGTCGTCGGAGTAGGCAAAGGCGGTTTTTTCACCGGCGATGGCGCGCACGCCGACGCCCTCGTCGATATTGAAGCTACCCGACTTGACAATCCCCTCCTCGAGGCTCCAGGCCTCCGAACGGCTGTATTGAAAGTAGAGGTCGGCGTAATCGACGCCGTGCGCCATGATCGTGCCGAAGACGCGGTCGAGCGCTGCGACGTCAAGGCCATACGGCGTAAGCAGGGTTTTCTGTGCCTGGACGAGCAGGGATTGGGCTTTTGCGGTCATTGGTCTTCCGATTCAAATTCAGTCTTAAAAAAACTTAGCGGCAGAGCTCCAGGAACACCACGCTGCACCCGGAAACTCGGGCTTCCTGGTGAAACTTTGTGCCTTGGTGGCATGGCGGCAGATCGTTTGCCACTCACATCACCCGGTGCGCCAAGGCGGGCAGGCTGGTGCGCACTTCGGCGATGCGCGCGTGATCGAGTTCGCCAAGGACGACTCCCGGCCCCTTCTCGAGGCGCTCGACGATGTCGCCCCAGGGGTCGATCAGCATGCTGTTGCCGTGTGTCTGGCGACCATTTTCGTGCCGGCCGCCCTGAGCAATCGCCAGCACGTAACACTGGTTTTCGATGGCGCGTGCGCGCAGCAGGATCTCCCAATGCGCACGCCCGGTCGTTTCGGTAAAGGCCGCCGGAACCACCAGCAAGTCGGTGACGCCGAGCGCCCGGTACAACTCGGGAAAGCGCAGGTCGTAGCAGATCGACATCCCGACCCGGCCGAACGGCGCGACGAAACTTGCCAGTTCGTGCCCGGCCTCGATCGTCGCGCTTTCGTCGTAGCGCTCAGCGCCGCTCGAAAAGCCAAAAAGGTGAATCTTGTCGTAGCGCGCCACGCGTTCGCCCTGCGGATTGTAAGCGATCGAGGTGTTGAGCACCTTGCCCGGCACGCCAGCGACGAGCGGCAGCGAACCGCCGATCAGCCACAGCCCATAGCGGCGCGCGCTGTCGGCGAGAAAATCCTGGATCGGACCGCTGCCGCAGCGCTCAGCGGCGGCCAGCTTGTCGCCGTCGCGCAGTCCCATGATCGGGAAGTACTCGGGCAAGGCGACGAGTTGCGCGCCGCGTTCGGCGGCCTCGGCGATCAGCGCCGCCGCCGTCTGCAGGTTCTCCTCGACGCGCGGCGTCGACACCATCTGCAGCGCGGCGAGGCGCGCGTTGCTCGGCACAGCGAAGGCGGCGGCCGCCGTACAGGCAGCCGGCTGGGTAGGTGAAATAGTCATTGGCGGGTTGCTCTATTGGGCGATCGACGGCAGCCGGGGGAACTCGGGAGAGGCGCTGCGCGAGAGCTTCTCGACTTTGGGGTCGTCCCATTTGCCGGTGATCAGGTAATCGAAGCCAAACATCTGGTTGAGCGGGTTCTGGAGAATCTTGTGCGCCAGCCAGGTGGCCACGCCGGCGACCGGATTGACGAGCGCGACACCAAGCGCCGCGGTGCCGCCCAACTCGGGCTGAACGTTGACGTTGAGCCGTTGCGTTTCGCGCTTGAGATCGACCTCGCCGCGCATGACGATGCGCGCCGACGGCCCGTCGATCTGCAGGCGCTCGGTACGCATCAGGCCATTATGCACGGCGATCTTGCTGCTCATGCTGTCGAAGGCAAAACCTTCGCTGAAGACATCTCTGAAATCGAGTGTTATGCGTCGCGGCAGGCCTTGCAGACTGATCAGGCCGAGCAGCTTGCCGGCGCCGGGATCGACCTTGAGGAACTGTCCCTTGGCCGCGTCGAGCGTCATGTCGCCGCTCAGTGTGGCGTAGTCGAGTGACGGCGGCGGACCGTCCCAGCCGATCTTTCCGGCAAAGCGCACGCTGCCGGCGCGCACCGTCCCCGGGTAGCCGAGCCGGTCGAGCAGCTTGCCAACGTCGTCGCTTTCGATGCGAAAATCGAGTTCGGTGCGGTTGCGGCCGCCGCCGAGCTGCCAGCGGCCGTTACCCGTCATTGTGCCGTCGGCGTTGACCACGCGGATCGTGTCGAGACGCCAGGTTCGGCGCTCATTGTGCGCCAGCACCTCGAGGCGGCCGAAACGCCGGGTGCCGAGTGCGAAATCATCGGCGACGATGTCGAGCGCCGGTAATTCTCGCGTTACTTCGCTGACCTCCGGCGCGTTCGCGGCGGTCGATGGATCGATCGTCAGCTTGTCCAGGCGGGCGGTGAGCTTGCCGCTGCCGGCCTCCTCCCACTGCAGGTCGCCGCTAGCCTGCTGCGAACTCAGCTTGATCAGCCACTGCGCCGACTTCTGCACGGCGTTGAGCTCGACATCGTTGTAGTGCCGGCCAAGGAAGACAAGCTCCGGCGTCGTGATGCTGAGCGCGTCGAAAGGCGGCGGCGAACCGACATCGCTCCCTGCGGCGGCGCCGGGCGGTCGCAACATGCGCTGCCAGTAATCGAGATCCAGGCGTTTGGTGCTCACCCCGAGACTGACGCCGGAGGCCGGCAATTGCAGCGGCCGCCCGACGGCGATCGCGCCGCGCTCGGTCTCGAAGGCGTCGCCGCGTTTGCGCCGAACGAGCTCAATTGACACGGCATCGCCTAGCGAGGCGCTGATCTGGTCGCGCACCGCGCGGGCGGCCGGCTCGCCGTTTTCACCGGCCGGCGCCGGCAGCAGCTTCTTTTCGATGCGCAGCGCCAGCGCTTCACCGGCACTCTTGCCAAACGGCTCGGGCAGCGACGACTCGACGCCGACCAGCGCCGACTCGATGACGAGGTCGGCGTTGCGCTTATTGACCTGCACCTTGCCCTGATAGGTCGTTGCACCCGTAAGGCTGGCGAGTAGCGGCAACGCCGACTGGGCGCGCAACTGTGCCACGGTGATCGAGCCGTTGGCATTGATCAGCACGCGACCGTCTTTTTGCGATCCGCCGCGGATGGTTAGCGGCCCGCCGAGCAGCGTCGCGTTGATCTCCGGGATGCGTAAATCGTTGCCGGAGAACTGCAGAGCGCCGTTCACCTGTTTCAAGGGCGGCAGCGCCGCGTCGACGACGACCTCATTGTTCGTCAAGCGGTACGCGCCGTCGATCTTCGAATCGGCGAGCCTGTCTTCGTCAAGCGGGATGACGAGCGCCAGATCAAGGTGACCGTTGCCTTGCGCGCGCATGCCTTGGGTGAAGTGGTCGATGCGCTCGCCGACCGGGCTTTGCTCGATAAAACGGAGGAACTCTGATGTTGGCCCGTCGGCCTTGCCCTTGACCGTCAATATCGGCCCGTAGGTTCCGGAGATATTGAATTTGAAATGAAGTATTTTTCATTGATTTTTTAATCCTGTTTACCTTTAAAAAGCTTCTTAAAAAACGATTTCACCCCTTTATCCTGTTTGCCTGTATCTTTCGGATTCCGCCTATCA
>JBBRXI010000236.1:0-4570 GCA_038248575.1 Burkholderiales bacterium
AAACCATTTACCAAAGACAGCCTGCTGCAGACGGTGGCGAAATTTGCGTGCGCCCCGGCCTGAGAACAGCTCCGGATTCAAGAAAACCAGGACTTCACCATCATGGCCATCAAAAAAATACTTGTCGTCGATGACTCGCCGACCGAACGTCACTTTCTCCTCGAGTTGCTGACCAAGGCCGGCTACAAGGTCATCACCGCCGAGAGCGGCGAAGAAGGAATCGACAAGGCCAAGAACGAATTACCCGACCTCGTCCTGATGGACGTCGTGATGCCGGGCCTGAACGGCTATCAGGCAACGCGGACGCTGACGCGCGACGACAAGACCAAGCAAATTCCGGTCATCATGTGCACGTCCAAGGGCCAGGAAACCGACAAGATATGGGGTCTGCGCCAAGGCGCGCAGGATTACATGGCCAAACCGATCAAGGGTGAAGAGCTTTTGGCCAAGATTGCTGCCCTTTAAGCGCCCAGCCGACAGCCGATGGCCAAGAAAGCAAGTCTTCGCGAATTTCAGGCGCACCTCGCCAAACGGCTGGCCGGCGCGAGCGAACAAAGCGCTGCCGGACTGCTCGGCGTGCAGGCTGGCAGCGAGTACTGGCTGCTCAGCCTGTCTGATTCGGGCGAGATCATCCCACTGCCGCCGCTGACCAGCGTACCGCTGGCCAAGCCGTGGTTCGTCGGCATCGCCAATATCCGCGGCAACCTGTACTCGGTCGCCGATTTCTCGGCTTTCCAGGGCAAGGAGGCGACGCCGCAGAACAGCGGCTCACGCCTGCTCTTGATCGGCACACGCCACGGCAACAACGCTGCGCTGCTCGTTACCCGCATGCTCGGCCTGCGCAATGCCGACAGCCTGACGCCGGTCCCGGCCGACCCGGACGCGCCGCCGTGGGCGGACAAGGCGTACGCCGACAACGACGCACGGCGCTGGAAGATGCTCAATGTTCACCACCTGCTGGCCGATGAATCGTTTATGGATATTGGCGTTTAAGCATGAATGCCGCGACAGAGTTTGACGTCGGTCCGCTGACCTGGGTCCGGAGCGAGATCGATCTTGCGCTCGGCCGCGCCGATGAGGCGCTCGCCCAGTACGCGACGAGCGTCGCTGACGGCGTCGGCGATCTGACCCTGATCCGTTTCGCCCGCACCCACCTGCACCAGGTTCACGGGGCATTGACCATCGTCGGGCTCGACGGCGTCACGCAGGTCGCCGAAGCGCTCGAAGCGCTGCTTGAGGCGATCGAAGAGCATAAAAATCCGGCCGACGCGGCGGTGGTCGGGCTCGCGCAACGTGCGCTCGCCGCCGTCGGGCATTATCTCGGCGACCTGATCGACGGCCAGCCCAACCAGCCGCTGCGCCTACTCCCGCTCTACCGCGAAGTGCAGGCGGCGCGCGGGATCGAGCGCGCGCTGGCTTCGGATCTGTTCTTTCCCGATCTCGCCGCGCGGCCGCCACGGCGCAACGCACCGGCGAGGCCAATAGCGCCGGCCGAGTTTCAGCGCCTTTTGAAGCGCGAGCGCGCGCGCTTCGAGCGCGGCCTGCTGGCGTGGTTGCGGACACCGCACGAAGCCGGCGGCGCCAGCGACATGCAGGCTGCCGTCAAGCGCATCGAGGCGACTCAAGACGCCGCCGCGGCACGCTCGTTCTGGTGGGTCGCCGCAGCTTTCCTGGCCGCCCTCGCTGAAGGCAGCGTCCCGGCTGATACCCAGGCCAAGCGCCTGTGCGCGCGCATCGACCTCCAGATACGTCGCCTTTCCGAGGGTTCGAAGAACGTCGCCGAGCGCCTTCTGCGCGACTCGCTCTATTTCGTCGCCAATGCCGATAGCCAGAACGACGCCGTGCGCCTTGTCAAACGCGCTTACCAATTGCAGACGCTCATTCCGGGTAGCGAAACGGCGGCTCCGGCACCCAATGAGACGGTGCGCCGCAAGCTGCGCGAGGTGATCGCCTCGATCGAGGAAACGTGGACCAAGTACTGCTCAGGGACGGCGCAGGCGCTGCCGGCGTTCCAGGACCAGGCCAATGCGCTCGCCGCCATTGTCGAGCAACTCGGCCACACCGATTACCGTCGCCTGGCGCAGGCAATCGCTGCGGCGGGCAACTGGCTCGCCGAGGACAGCAGCCGCTACTCTGAAGCGCTCTCCATGGAGATCGCCACGGCGATCCTGCTCGCGCTCAACGCGCATGAAAACTTTCTCCGCCTCGGCGGCGACTTCGCCCATCAGGTCGACGTCACCGTCGCGCGCATACACGGCTGCCTGGCCGGCACGCCGCCACAACTGGGTTCGGAAATTCCGTTGCTCGATGAAATGTCGCGCCAGGCGCACGAGAAACTGCTCGTCGGTCAGGTCGCGCGCGAGATCCAGAGCAATCTGGCGCAGATCGAGCAGGTCCTCGACGGATTCTTCCGCGACGCCGGAAAGCGCGCCGATCTTGCCAGCCTTGACGTCCCGCTGCACCAGGTCGTCGGCGCGCTGAGCATGATGCGCCACGACGATGCGGTCGCTGCGATGCGCGCCTGCACGGCTGAGATCAAGCGCTTTGCTGACGCCGCATACGCGCCGAACGAAGCCGATTTCGAGCGCGTCGCCAACCAGCTCTCGGTCATCGGGTTCTTTATCGATTCGCTGCCGCACGGCGGCGCCGATTTCGCAAGCTTTGCCCAACGCATGCAATCGGGTTCGCCGCACGCGCTCGCGTCGACAGCTGCCGCGGTAACTAACGCCGACGATTCCTGCGATTCGAGCGCGACGAGCGTTTCGGTCGAGCAGGAACTCGTGGCGCAAAAACGCGAAGCGCACGCGCTGCTCGGCGCCCTCCGCGAGCAGCCCGACGACGCCAAGCTGCGCGCGGAACTCAAGCACAGCCTCGTGACGCTGCAACACGACGCCGATCTCGTTGCCGACAGCGCGCTCGGCGAGCAGACCAAGGCCGTTCTCTCGGCGCTGGCCGCCGGCGCCATCGCCCGGCCGCAGATCGAGCGGGCGATGGAAGCGCTTCAGCCGGCGCTGCCCGGCGCCATGCAGCCCACGGCGCAGACGATCGAGTTGTCGCAGTCGAGCCGTGATGTAATCGACGCCGAACTGCTCGGCATCTTCCTCGAGGAAGCGAGCGAAGTCCTGGCGACAATAGAGGACAGCCTGCGCGGCCTGCACAACCAGCCGCACAATCTCGAGCTCCTGACGACAATCCGGCGCGCCTTCCATACGCTCAAGGGCAGCGGCCGGATGGTCGGGCTGCACGATATTGGCGAGGCAGCGTGGGCCGTCGAGCAGACGCTCAATCTGTGGTTGCGCCAGGAACTGGCGGTCAGCCCGCCGATCCTGTCGCTGGTCGCCCAGGGACACGCGCTGTTTACCGCCTGGGTCGCGCACCTCGAAACGCATTCGGGGATGGCGCCCGACCCGGCGCCGATGATTGCACTGGCCGACGCCCTGCGCCTTGGCAACGAAGAGCCGCCAACCGTACGGGTGGCGCTGGCGAGCGCCGAGCACGCGGTCACGCAAGCCAGCCGCGACACGGCTGAGGAAATGGCCGCTGAGACGGCCGATGAAATCGCCGAAGAACTGCCCGAGGAAATCACCAGCGAGACGGCTGATAAAGCGGCCGACGTAATAGCCGAAGAAATTTCCGAGGAACCGGCCACGGCAATAGCCGGTGAGCCGGCCGAAGAAATGTTCCCGGAGGCGACTGGGGAGATGGCCAGCGAGAGTACCGCTGAAGCGGCCGGGCTGTCGCGCAGCGCCGCGATTATTAGCGTCGAATTCGCGCCGCCGGAGAGTGACGACGCTGCTGCGCGCGTCGCGGCGCAGACCAGCGCGCCGGATGCAGCAGCCCCGCCAACGCCGACCAGCGTCGAGCCGACAACGTCGATCGGCGCTACGGACGGCAGCCCAGAGCAGCCCGCAGCGCCGATTTCGGCCGCGCTCTACGAGATTTTTTCCGAGGAAGCGGGTCACCACCTGGCGACGCTGCAGCGCGAACTCCCGCTCCTCGGAGGCGATGCGCATGCGCCGACGCCACAGGCCATGTACCGTGCAGCGCATACCCTCGCCGGGATTTCGGCAACGGTCGGAATTGAGCCGATGAATCGGCTCGGGCTGGCCCTCGAACACGCCTTGCTGCGTCGCGACTTTTCGGCGCAAGCGGCAAGCAGTGAAGGCCTGGGACTGATCCGCGAGGCGATCGGCGAACTCGAATTGATGCTGCGCGCCCTCGGCGAACGCCAGGTGCTGCAGGTGCCGCAGGCGATCATCGCGGCGCTCGATGCGCTTTATCCGGCTAATCTGCTCACTTCGCAGGCACTCGCCGACATCGTCCTGGGTGGCAGCCATACGGTTGCTCCGCGGACGCCGGCAGGGCTTGCCGTGGAGCCGACCGACGAGGCGTACCACGAGCCCTTCCTCGCCAAGATTGCCGTGCTGACCGATGAAATCGATGAACAGCTACTGCCGATTTTCCTCGACGAAGCACTCGACCTCTGCCAAGCAATAGCCAGCGAGCTGCGCGTCTGGCGCAACGCCCCGGACAGCCGCGACGCGGTGCTCACGCTGACGCGTCTGCTGCA
>JBBRXI010000237.1:0-4567 GCA_038248575.1 Burkholderiales bacterium
ACTGCTCGCTGCGCTGACCGATCGCCAAGGTCAGCCCTCGCCCGGCACCGTGCAGAACGCCGAAGCGACGCTGCATAAAGCCATGCAGGCGCTCGCCCAGCATCTGCTCGTCAGCAATCTCGCCGCATCGCCGGCCGGCGTAGGTATCTGGCATCAACTCCATCAAGCCTACGCCATGGCCTGCCGACTGCAGATCGTCAGCGACACGTCCGAAGGCGCGATGCACCGGCTGCAGAACCTGTATTACTCGACCATCCTGCTCGGTTGTGCGCAACCGGCGTCGTTCAGTTCGCACGAAGTCAACTTCGTCGCTGGCTATCTTGAGCGCTTCGCGCACTGCGTCGATACGCTGAGCGCTGGCGCCCATGACAAGTGCCCAGCGGACCACGCCGCATTCTGGATCGATTCGACGCGCGACGCACCGGCAACCGCTTGTTCGCGAAAACCAGCGCCGCGCGAAACGCCCTCGCGCTATTTCTCGTGCGACCGGTTAACTGCTCTCCTCAAAAAACAGTTGGCGGTCCTTGAGACGGGTGGTGCGGCAAAACAGATCGGCCTGCCGGACTTTGCCGCGACGGCGGCTGGCCGCGGCGTACTGCGCCGCTTGATCACCTATTGGGGGAACCCCGGCAAGCGGCGTTTTCCGCGACGCCGGCAACACTACCGCGCCGCTCTGTGCGTTGGGCTCGACAGCCTGTGGACGCTGTTCCAGAACGGCGATCACGAGGCCGTCGAAACGTCGAACTGGATGATTACCAACGAAAGCCCGGACGGTTACGCCGTCATGCACGTTTCGGGCAAACCCGGCCACATGACGGTCGGCGAGGTGACGGCGATCCGCACCGAGTCGAGTGACGAATGGCAGATCTGCATCGTCCGCTGGGCGCTCTCGGAAAATCACGAGCATCTCGAACTCGGCCTGCAGATTCTTGCGACCCACGCCGTCCCGGCCTTTCTTGCCGTGCCGCCCGAAGCAGACGGCAGCGGCCGACTGTCGGTGCTCATCCTGCCCAAAATTCCTGCGTTGCGTGCTACCGAAATGCTCGTCGTCCCATCGGGGGCGCTCAGTGATTACCGCCAGAATCTCGTTCTTGTCATCGAAAAACAGAATATCGAAATCCGTGAGATGCGAAGCACCCACCTTGACGAGCAGAACAGCCAGATTGAGGTTTTCTCGGTCGAGCGCAATCCGTCCGCAGCCTAAGCCGCCGCAGCGGGCGCGACTCAGGCCGGCGGGCCGGCCGAGCGTCTGCTCTCGGGTAGCGTCGCGGCGACCAGTGCACCGAGCAGAACGACGGCCCACGACAGATACAACCACACGAGGAAGATCGGTAGCGTGGCAAAGGCGCCGTAGACGAGCGTGTACGACGGGAAAAACACGAGATAAAGGCCAAAGCCCTTTTGCATCAAGAGGAAGCCGGTGGCGGCAAACAGTCCGGCCCACAGCGCGTCGCGCGGCGCGACGCGGGCGTTGGGGACGGCAAAATACAGCCCGGCGAAGAACAATGCAGCAACTGCCAAACCGGTCACCTTGAGCAGCAGATCGCTCAGCCACGGTAATTCGCCGACCAGCCCGAGCGATATCGTCACGGCGTACGAAACAGCGATGACGACGGCGGCGATCAGCAGCGGCCACAAGGCGAGAACGACGGCGTAAAGGCGCAGGCGCCGCCACCAGGCGCGACTCTCGGTCACCGCCCAGACATGGTTGAACGCGCGCTCTATGGTCATCAGCAGCAGGTAGACGGTCACGATGAGCACCAGCAGTCCGACGACGGTGACATTGGCCGCCTTCTGCGAGAACTGGACGATGTGCTCGGCGATCAGCGCGGCGCTGCGCTCAGGCAGAAGGCCGCGTATGACGTACTGATCAAAGTGATTCATCATCCCGATGAAACAGGGCAACACCGAGAGGACGGCGAGAAAAATGGCGACGAGCGGCACGAGCGAGAGCAAGGTCGTGAACGCGAGACTGCCGCTGATCTGGTCGAAGTTCTCTTCGCTGAAGCGGCGGAAAATCCGCGCCACGAAAAGGCGCCAGCGGAACTGATCGATCGTCATAAGCACCCTATAATGAACGCCGAACGGGCTGAAATGCGCTGCCAAGGGGGGCAGCAGCGTTGCCCGCCACCCTTGAAGCCTCTCTCGCGGCAGAGGCCGTCGCCAATTTCAGACCAAGTCTCCGATGACCACCCGAAGCTCTTATCTGTGTGCCTGCAGCAGCCTGATCGCCCTGATTTTTCTTTGCCTGGCCTGGGAACTGCGCCTTGCCCCGGTTGCGCCGGGCGGCTCCTGGCTGGCGCTCAAATGCCTGCCTTTACTTGCCCCTCTGCGCGGAATTCTCAACCGTCGGCGCTATACCTATCAGTGGTCGGCCATGCTGATTCTGCTCTATTTTATCGAAGGCGTCGTGCGTGCGGTGAGCGATCGCGGCGCGAGTCAATGGCTGGCGGCGGGCGAAATCGTCCTGTCGCTGCTCTTCTTCGCCGCCAGCATCGCGTTCATCCGCCGCCCGGCCGTCGTATCTGACGGCGCCTGAGACCCGCTAGGCGAGTTCGGCGACGATCGTGCGCGAGGCAAAAACCTTCTCGCCGATCACCACTTTCACCTTGGTGTCGAGCGGCAAATAGAGGTCGACCCGCGAGCCAAAGCGGATGAAACCGTAGCGCTGGCCAGCGGCCAGCGCCGTCCCGGCGTCGACGTAGTTAAGCACCCGGCGGGCGATCAGGCCGGCGATCTGCACGCAGGTGATATCGCGCCCGTCGTCGGTTTTAAGGTGCAGCGCGCAGCGCTCATTCTCAAGCGAAGCCTTGTCGAGCGCGGCGTTAAGAAAGCTGCCGGGCTTGTACCACTTGGCTAACACGCGGCTCTTGATCGGCGAACGGTTGGAATGGACGTTGAAGACGTTCATGAAAACACTGATCTTGAGCGCCCGCCGGTTGAGGTAAGGATCGTCGGCTTCGGCAACGACAACGACGCGCCCGTCAGCCGGGGCGACGACACTTTTCGCCCCGCCGGCGACGACGCGCGCCGGATCGCGGAAGAACTGCACACAGAAGACGAAGATCAGCCAGAAAGGCAGCGACCACAGGCCGATAGTCGACGAGGCGAGGACCGCGACGATGAACGCGCCGGCCATAATCGCCCAGCCTTCCCTAGCAAGAATCGGATGCGGATAGTTCATGCAAACTCCATTTAGTACTTTGAGTGGCGCAGCGCATTTGGAACTTTGGGCGGCTCAGAATTGAGACCGCCCAAAAGCGATGGCAGCGCTAGGCGCGAGCGCGCTGACCGTACGAATAGTACGGCAAGCGCGAGCAACAACGCGCTGCCGAGCCGCCACACACCATCAGTTCTTGGTCTGATCGACGAGCTGATTCTTCTTGATCCACGGCATCATGTCGCGCAGCTTGGCACCGACCGTCTCGATCGGATGCTCGGCCATCAGCCGGCGGCGGGCGGTCATCGACGGATAGTTGCTCTTGCCTTCGGCGATGAACATCTTGGCGTACTCGCCGTTCTGGATGCGCTTCAAGGCGGCGCGCATGGCGTAGCGCGACTCTTCGTTGATCACCTCGGGACCGGTCACGTACTCGCCGTATTCGGCGTTGTTCGAGATCGAATAGTTCATGTTGGCGATGCCGCCCTCGTACATCAGGTCGACGATCAGCTTGAGTTCGTGGAGACACTCGAAGTACGCCATTTCGGGCGCGTAGCCGGCTTCAACGAGCGTTTCGAAGCCCATTTTGACGAGTTCGACGGCGCCGCCGCAAAGAACCGTCTGTTCGCCGAAAAGGTCGGTCTCGGTTTCTTCGCGAAAGTTGGTCTCGATCACGCCGCCCTTGGTACCACCGTTGGCCGCTGCGTACGAAAGGGCGAGGTCCTTGGCCTTCTTCGAAACATCCTGATGCACGGCGATCAGCGAGGGAACGCCGCCGCCCTTGAGGTACTCCGAGCGCACGGTATGGCCCGGGCCCTTGGGGGCGACCATGATCACGTCGAGGTCGGCACGCGGCACGACCTGGTTGTAGTGAATGTTGAAGCCGTGCGCGAAAGCCAGCGCCGCGCCCTTTTTGATGTTCGGCTCGACATCGTTGTAATAGACGGAGGGGATGTTCTCGTCAGGCAAGAGCATCATCACGACGTCGGCGTCCCTGACCGCGTCGGCGACTTCGGCGACCGCGATGCCGGCGTTCTCGACCTTGCTCCAGGACGCACCGCCGCGACGCAAGCCGACCGTGACCTTGACGCCCGAGTCGGTGAGATTCTGCGCGTGCGCATGGCCCTGTGACCCGTAACCGACGATCGTCACCTTCTTGCCTTTGATCAGCGAGAGGTCGGCGTCTTTGTCGTAATAAACCTTCATGTTATTCCTTTCGTTAGAGAGCGAGGAGAGACGAGTCAGGAGTGATCAGGGCAGGCCTGCTGGCCCTCGCCATCCCTTACTCTTCCCTCTTCATTGTATTTTGAGGATGCGGTCGCCGCGGCCGATGCCGCTGACGCCGGTACGGACGGTTTCGAGGATCAGGTCCGCATCGATTGCCTGGATAAAGGAATCGAGTTTGGA
>JBBRXI010000238.1:0-4565 GCA_038248575.1 Burkholderiales bacterium
AGTTCATGCTCGACGGCCGCCACACCGGCACCGGTGGTGGCAACCACATTGTGCTCGGTGGTCCCACGCCCGCGCTCAGCCCGATCTTGCGGCGGCCCGACCTTTTGAAGAGCCTGGTCGCCTGCTGGCACAATCACCCGTCGCTGTCGTACCTGTTTTCGTCGATGTTCATCGGCCCGACGAGCCAGGCGCCGCGCGTCGACGAGGCGCGCCACGAGAGCCTCTACGAACTCGAGATTGCTTTCGAGCAGATGGCCGAGCACTTGAAGCCGGGCGAGGAAAGCGAACACCCGTGGCTCGTCGATCGCCTGCTGCGCAATCTGCTCGTCGACCTCTCGGGCAATACGCACCGCGCCGAGTTCTGCATCGACAAGCTTTATTCGCCTGACAGCGCGACCGGGCGTCTCGGTCTCGTCGAGTTCCGCGGTTTTGAAATGCCGCCGCACGCGCGCCTGGCGCTGCTCCAGACGCTGCTTTTGCGTGCCCTCGTCGCCCGCTTCTGGAAAACGCCCTATGCCGCCAAGCTTGTGCGCTGGGGCAGCGGTCTGCACGACCGCTTCATGTTGCCGCACTTCGTTGCAGAGGACATGCACGACGTCGTGCGCGACTTGCAGCACGCGGGATACCCTTTCGACCTCGCCTGGTTTGCGCCTTTCTTTGAATTTCGCTTCCCGCGTTTTGGCAGCGTCGTCTATCACGGCGTCGAGATCGAATTGCGCCAGGCGATCGAGCCCTGGCACGTGCTCGGCGAAGAGGTCGGCGCTGGCGGTACGGCGCGTTACGTCGATTCGTCGATCGAGCGGCTGCAGGTGCGCGTCAGCCAGTTGGCCGATACGCGCCACGTCGTCACCTGCAACGGCCGGCCACTGCCGCTGGCGGCGACCGGGACGCGCGGCGAATACGTCGCCGGCGTGCGCTACCGTGCCTGGGCGCCGCCGTCCGGGCTGCATCCGACGATCGGCGTGCAGGCGCCGCTCGTCTTCGATCTCGTCGATCGCTGGAGCGGGCGTTCGATCGGCGGCTGCAGCTATCATGTTGCGCATCCGGGCGGCCGCAACTACGATACGTTTCCGGTCAACGCCAACGAGGCCGAGGCGCGTCGCGTCGCGCGTTTCGTCAGCCACGGCCACACGCCGGGGCCGATGCACGTGGCGAGCGAGGCGCGCAACCCCGATTATCCGCTGACCCTCGACCTGCGCCGCGCGCCAGAGCCGTGCCTCAATGGCGAGGTCGAAATGACCCGCGACGCGATGCAGCAGACGCAGCAGCAATGAACAGCCGGCTACAGCTTGAAGCGACGATCGACCCACTTTGGCGCGCAGCGAGCGCCGAGTTGAGCTGGCGAGCGAGGCAACGATGACCTACTGTATTGGCCTCAAACTGGACGACGGAATGATTTTCGCTTCCGACTCGCGAACCAACGCCGGCATGGACAACATCGCGTCGTTCTGCAAGATGACCGTGTTCGAAAGGCCAGGTGAATGCGTGATCGTCCTGCTCAGTTCGGGGAACCTCTCGGGAACTCAGTCGGTAATCAGCCTGCTCGAGCAGCGCTGCCTGGCCGCCTACACGGGATCCAACCTCTGGGGCGCGCTGACGATGTTCGACGTCGCCGTGCGTGTTTCCGACGCGATGCGCGATATCGATGCGCGCGACGGACCTTACCTGGAGCACAACGGCGAGCGAGGGTTCAACGCGTCGTTTATCGTCGGCGGACAGATCCGCGGCGAAGCGATGCGGCTCTTTCGCATTTACGCCGAAGGCAATTTCATCGAAGCCGGGATCGACACGCCGTTCTTCCAGACCGGTGAGACGAAGTACGGAAAACCGATTCTTGACCGGGTGATCAAGCCGGCGACGCCGCTCGTCGACGCGACGAAATGTGTCCTCGTTTCCTTCGATTCGACGATGCGCAGCAATCTTTCGGTCGGCATGCCGATCGACCTTTTGTGCTATGAGCGAGACAGCCTAGAAGTCAGCAAGCGCCGTCGCCTCGACCACAGTGACACCTATTTCAAGGCGCTCAGCCGCGAGTGGAGCGAAGGCACCCGCCAGGTGTTTCGCGGACTGCCCGATCTCTTGTGGTGAGGGCGCGGTGAGCGACTCCTTCGTCGTCACCTGCGAGCACGGCGGCAACCGGATTCCCGAGCCGTACCGCGCGTCATTTGGCGGTCGCGCGGCGCTGCTCGCCACCCATCGCGGCTACGATCCCGGCGCGCTGATCATGGCCCGCCAGTTGGCAACAGTGTTCGCTGCGCCGCTCGTCGCATCGACGACCAGCCGCCTGCTCGTAGACCTCAATCGCTCTCTCGGTCACCACAAAGTTTTTTCCGACGCGGCGCGTGCTCTGCCGCAGCGCGCGCGCGCCGACATCGTCGAACGCCACTATCTTCCGTATCGCCGGCGCGTCGAAAAGATTATCAGCGAATCGGTAGCGGGCGGTCGCCGCGTCGTACACCTCTCGTCGCACAGCTTCACCCCCGAACTCGACGGCGACGTGCGCCGCGCCGACGTCGGTCTGCTCTACGACCCACGGCGCGCCGGCGAAGCCGAACTCTGCGCGCACTGGAAGGCAGCCCTCGCGCAACGCGCACCGGCGCTGCGCGTGCGCCGCAATTACCCCTATGCCGGAAAGGGCGACGGGCTCACGGCGCATTTGCGCAAGCGTTTTCCGAGTGCCGCCTATGTCGGGATTGAACTCGAGATCAACCAGGCCATCGTGTTCGCCGGCGGGCGACGGTGGACGGCGTTGCGCGGCGTCCTGATCGACGCTTTGCATGCGGCTCTCGCCGCGTGAAGCGAGCTGATACCCCGCCGTTCCTCCGGCACAACAGGCACGGGGTTTGCTCACCACAGCGATTGTCTAATCGTCCGGCGTGTCCGCTTTCCGCGCGTAGGGGCGTTTGCCGCCTGCCGGATGGGCGGCGACAGCAGCCCGGCAGCACCGCCGCTCGACGCTCGACCTTGAACGATTGTGGAGGCCATGATGCAGATTCACGTCGGTTTTGAACTGATATACGACTGCCCGCAGCCCACCCCGATGATCTTCAATCTGCACGTTCATGAGTCACGCGCCGGCGACCTCGTCGGCACTGACCATCTCTCCTTCGACCCGCCGCTGCCGACGTCGGAATATCGCGACAGCTTCGGCAACCGGTGCACGCGTGCGCTTGCACCGGCCGGTCGGCTGCGTGTCAGCGCCGACGCGCTGGTCAGCGACAGCGGGCTCGCCGACCCGATCGTCCCCGGCGCGCAGCAACTGGCTGTTGCAGACCTGCCCGACGAGACGCTGCTATTCCTGCTCGGCAGCCGCTATTGCGAAACCGACCGGCTGTCGGCGACGGCGTGGGCGCTATTCGGCCATACGTCGCCGGGCTGGGCGCGCGTCCAGACGATTTGCGACTACGTCCATGAACTGATCGGTTTCGGCTACGAGCACGCCTTGTCGACGCGTACGGCGTACGACGCCTACACCGAGAAGAAAGGCGTCTGTCGCGACTATACCCACCTCGCGGTCGCCTTCTGCCGCTGCATGAATATTCCGGCACGCTACTGCACGGGCTATCTCGGCGACATCGGCGTGCCGCCAGTGGACGCGCCGGGGGATTTTGCCGCCTGGTTCGAGGCGTATCTGGACGGTCACTGGTACACCTTCGATTCGCGCAACAACACGCCGCGGATAGGCCGCGTTCTGATCGCGCGCGGGCGCGATGCAGCCGACGTCGCGCTGAGCACCGCCTTCGGAGCGAACATCCTGAGCGGTTTCAGGGTGTGGACCGACGAAGTGCCGCTGGTTGCCACGCGCGCCTGAGGCCGCGTTCGCTCAGAGCAGCGCTTCAATAGCGCCGGCGATGGCCCCGGGCGTTCGTGCCGGCGCGTAACGCGTGAGCACTTTACCGCGGCGATCGACAAGGAACTTCGTGAAGTTCCACTTGATCGCCTGACTGCCGAGCACGCCGGGCGCGGCTTTCTTCAGACGCACGTAGAGCGGGTGCGTCTGCTCGCCATTGACGTCGATTTTGGCGAAGAGGGGAAAAGTCACGCCGTAGTGGGTCTCGCAGAAGCTCGCGATCTCGGCGGCAGTGCCCGGCTCCTGGCCGCGAAACTGATTGCACGGAAAGCCGAGAACGACGAGACCGCGTTCCTTGTAGCGCTGGTAGAGCGCTTCGAGCGCCACGTATTGGGACGTAAAGCCGCACTCGCTCGCGGTGTTGACGATGAGCAGCACCTTGCCGGCGTAGTCAGAGAGTGACTGCTGCCCGCCGCGCAGGCGCTCGACGCTCAACTCGCACAGCGCCGATGCTGAATTAACCGTATCCATAGCCCGCCTCTCGTTCCCGGGAACGTCGAAACATTATCGACCACGACCGTCGTCACCGATACGCCCGAGCGCAGCGCAACGTCCTGGATCGTCGCCACGGCGCGCTAGTGTAGTGCTTCGTTTTTCTTCGAACCAAGTTGAGCATTGGCACGGATGACTTTCTGGAGAATGTCATTGGCCTTGGCAGTCCAGACGAAGGGTTTTGGATTCTGATTATGCACGACAATGTACGCATCAATGGCGG
>JBBRXI010000239.1:0-4563 GCA_038248575.1 Burkholderiales bacterium
CCGGCGTGAAATTGCTCGGCAACATCGTACAAGCGCTGGCTTTCAAAGAAGATCACCGGATCGGTGCCATTCAGAGCCGTCGTCATCAGTCCTTTCGCGTCATAGGGCGTCACCGGGAAGACCACTTTCAACCCGGGAATCTGCGCCACCAGCGACGTCCAGTCCTGCGAGTGCTGCGCACCATATTTTGACCCCACCGAAACCCGGATGACGACGGGCATCTTGAGGACGCCGGCCGACATCGCCTGCCATTTGGGCAACTGGTTGAACACCTCATCGCCGGCGCGGCCGAGGAAGTCGCAATACATCAGTTCGACAACGACGCGGCCGCCACACATCGCGTAGCCGACGGCCGAGCCGACGATCGCCGCTTCGGCGATCGGCGAGTTGAACAGGCGGTGATAAGGCAGCGCCTCGGTCAGCCCGCGATAGACGGCGAAGGCGCCGCCCCAGTCACGGTTCTCTTCGCCGTAAGCGATCAGCGTCGGGTCTTCATAGAACTTGTCGATCAGTGCTTCAAAGACGCCGTCCCGGTATTGATAGACCTTGTTCTTGGCAACCGGCTTGCCGCTCGCGTCGAAGGCAAAGCGTTCCTTCTTGGCGATGGCCATCACCCGCGGGTTGGCTTCCTTGGCCATCAGGACATCCGGCTGGCGCTCGTCCATTTTGGCGATCGTCTGATTCGAGAACATCAGGTTCTCGATCGCCGCCGGCGCCTTGAACAGGTCCATGCGCGGTGAAATCACCGGATCGGCCGCCATTTGCACCGCATTCGTCACCGTTTCGACGATGTGCTGGTCGATCGCCGCAAAGTCATCGTCGGTCGCCACGCCGGCCGCGACCAATTGCGCACGGTAGGCAACAATTGAATCGTGCGCCATCCAGGCATTCTTTTCTTCCGGCGTGCGGTAGGAATCGGCGTCCGACGGTGAGTGGCCCGAATAACGGTAGGTCAGCGTATCCATCAGCACCGGACCGCGCTTGGCTCGGAGGATTTCCAGCTTTCTCGCCATGGCCTCGATGACTGCGAGCGGGTTGTAGCCATCGACGCGTTCGGCATGCATCTGCTCGGCATTGACCCCGGCCCCGATGCGCGCCGGGAAATCGTAGCCCATGGTTTCGCCGCGCGTCTGTCCGCCCATGGCGTACTGGTTGTTCATGACGTTGACCAGCAGCGGCAGGCCACCCTGCATGTCGCCTTCCCATAGGGTGTTGTACTGGTCCATGGTGGCCATCATCAGGCCTTCCCAGACCGGGCCGCAGGCCAGCGAGCCATCGCCAATGTTGCACACGACGATGCCGTTCTTGCGGTTGATTTTCTTGTAGAGGGCCGCGCCCACGGAGATGTCGGCCGAACCGCCGACAATGGCGTTGTTCGGGTAAATGCCGAACGGCAGGAAGAAGGCGTGCATCGAGCCGCCCAGGCCTTTGTGAAAGCCGGTGTCCTTGGCAAAGATTTCGGCCAGGGCGCCGTAGATCAGGAAATCGATGGCCATCGCCTTGACCGATTTGTTCTTGCCCTTGTGAAACGCAAGCACGGCCGTGTACGCCGCGCCGCCGAGGAAGCCTTCCATCACCGCGACCAGTTCGGCTTCCGACAGCGTGTTGATCGCCGACAATCCCTTGGCCAAAATTTCACCGTGGCTGCGGTGCGAACCGAAGATAAAGTCTTCGCTCGTCAGCAGGTAGGCCTGGCCCACCGACGAGGCTTCCTGCCCCATCGACAGATGAGCGGGCCCCGGATTGTTGTAGTCAATGCCGTTGTAGGCATTCGTTGTTTTGATCGTGTACAGCATGGTTTCAAACTCGCGAATGAAGCGCATGTCACGATAGATGCGCAGAAAGTCGTCCTTCGCGTAGAACCCTTTTTCGTCGTCTATCGTGCGCTGGTACTGGTTGACCGGGATCCTGGCAAATTCGATGTATCCCGGCTGCCGCATCTCTTGCGGGTCGATGTACAGGTGCTTGGTCATTTCTTTTTCCTATCGGACAGGCTCACAGCTGGAACAGAGCTTCGCGGATGATTTCGCTGACGGTCGGGTGCGGGAAGACGAATTCCTTGATGTCGGCTATCTTCATTTGCGTTTCGATCAGCATCGCGGCGACGACGATGATTTCGGAGGCGTAGCTGCCAATTATGTGACAGCCGATCAGGCGCTGCCGCACGGGGTCGATCACGACCTTGCAGATGCCGTCGCCGCCGGCGTTCTCAGCCATGTAGCGGCCGCTGTAATTCATCGAGATCGAGGCGACCTGGCAGGCCATCCCCTTGGCCTTGCAGCTTTCTTCGGTTTCGCCGACGCAGGCGACTTCGGGGTTGGTGTAGATGACCCACGGCACGGCGTCGTAACGCATCACGTCGTGGCGGCCCATAAGATTGTTGATCACCACCTCCGATTCGCGATAGGCCGCATGCGCGAGCATCCAGACGCCATTGACGTCGCCCGTCGCATAGACGCCGGGAACGTTGGTCTGCCCGTGCTCATCGACGACGATGCGCCCCTTGTCGACATACACGCCGAGCTTTTCGAGGTCGAAGCCGGCGATCACCGGTCGGCGCCCGATCGAAACCAGGACCTTAACGGCCGGTACCGAGTGCTTGCCGGCAGCGTTTTCGAATTCGACGGCGCCGTCCCGAATCGCGTTGACCTTGCTCTCGAGCACGAAGGTGATGCCCTTCTTCTCGTAGTTCTTCTGCAGAATGGTCGAGATCTCGCGGTCGGTCGGCCCGGCGATCTTGCCGAGCATTTCGATCACGGTGACCTTCGAACCGACCGAGTTGAAGTAGCTCGCCATCTCGAGGCCGATCACCCCGCCGCCGACGACGACCAGCGACTCGGGGATAGTGTCGAGGTCGAGGATCTCGCGGTTGGTCAGCACGAAGCCGCTGGCGAGTCCCTCGCGAGCGCCGGGTATCGGCGGAACGATGGCTTCCGAACCCGTGGCGATCAAGAGGCGTTTGCCCTGATACGTCGTTTGCCCGACGGCGACGGTGATGATCCCGGCATCGCGCCCGACTATTTCGCCCAGGCCCTCGACCACCGTCACGTGGCTTGCTTTCAACTGCGACTTGATGCCGGCGACGAGGTTGCGAACCACCTTATTCTTGCGCGCGATGACCGCCCGCTGGTCGATCGCCGCGCCGCTCGTGCTCACGCCGTAAGCCTCGCTGTGCCGGGCGATATCGAAGAGCTTCGCGCTGTGCAAGAGCGCTTTGGACGGCACGCAGCCTTCGTTCAGACAGACCCCGCCGATAAAGCGCTTTTCGATCAGCAGGGTTTTGAGGCCGGAATGCCCGGCGCGCTCGGCAGCCAGATAGCCGGCCGGGCCGCCACCCAATATCATGATGTCGTACATGATTTTTATTGTTTCAGAAGGAGCAGTGAGAAGTTCTCGAGCGCTTGCGTCAAGTCCTGCAGGAAGCGGGCGGCCGGCGCGCCGTCGATGGCGCGGTGGTCGCAGGTCAGCGACAGGCTCAGTGACGGGTAGGGAACGGCGAGGCCATTCACCTCGCGCACTGCGGTCTTCAAGCAATTGACGCCGAGGATCGCGGTCTGCGGCAGGTTGATCACCGGCGTAAAGGAGTCGATGCCGAGCGCGCCGAGATTGGTGACGGTGATTGTGCCGTCTTTCAACTCGTCGGGCGAGATCGTGCCTTTCTGGCAGGCTGCGGCTTTCGCCTTGGCCTGGTCCGAAATTTCGACTATTGACAACTGGTCGGCGTTGAAGATCGTCGGCACCATAAGCCCGCGTGGCGTGTCGACGGCGACGCCGAGATTGACGTGGTTGAAGATCACCATCTTGTCGTCGTGATAGTGGGCGTTGCACATCTTGTGCTTTTTCACGACGCGCGAGACGGTGTAAAGCATGATGTCGTTGATCGTGAGATTTTGCGGCAAATCGACCAGGTCAGCGAGGTTCGATTCCCTGGCCTTCTTGAGCTTGGCGCGCAATTGCAGGATATCGGTCGCATCGAAGCTCGCGTTGTAGGTGAGCTGGGCCATGCTGCTCAAGGATTGCACCATGGCCTTGGCGATCAGCTTGCGGATCGTGCTGTGTTTCTCTTCGTAAGAGCTGGCAACAGCCGGCGGCGGGTTGCTGCTCCTCTGGCCGTCCTGATCGGCGACCGAAACCCGGCCGCCGATGCCGGTACCGGTGGTCTCTGGCCGATAGTCGGTGCCGGCGGCGCCGGTCGCGAAGCGGCCGTCGTTGATCAGTTGCACGATGTCGCGCTCGATGACTCGGCCTTTGGGGCCGGTCGGCACAACCGCCCGCAGATCGACGTTCTGCTTGCCGGCGAGCGCCTTGGCGCGCGGTGAAATGGGGAGGTCGGACGGAGCGGCTTGAGCCACGTTGGCCGCGGGTGGCGCAGGCTGCGCGCCAGCTTGCGGCGCAGCGGCGACAGGCGCCGGAGGCGCGGCAGCGGGCGGCGGGGTGTCCGCGCTGGCCGGAGTGGAGGGACTCAAGGCGCTGAAGTCTTCGCCGGGCTCGCCGATCACACAGACGTTGGTCAGGCAAGGGACGTCATCACCTTCGGCAAAAAATATGGCGAGCAGCACGCCG
>JBBRXI010000240.1:0-4535 GCA_038248575.1 Burkholderiales bacterium
CTTGTGGGCGTCGCCGCCGCGCTCGCTGTCGCCTGGGTGCTCAAACGCTTCACGATGGCTGGTCGGCACGTTCGTCCGCTGATGATGGAACTGCCAAGCTATCATGTGCCGACCGTGCGCAACGTCGCGCTCGGCCTCTGGCAACGGATCACCAATTTTGTCAGACGCGTTGGCGGAATCATCCTGATTCTCACCCTGTTGCTGTGGTTTCTCGCCAGTTTCCCGGCGCCACCCCTTGGCGCCAGTGGAGCGCCGATCGAATACAGCCTCGCCGGAATAATGGGCAAGGCACTGGCCGTCGTCTTCGCGCCGATCGGCTTCAACTGGCAGATCAGCATCGCGCTCGTCCCCGGCCTTGCCGCGCGTGAAGTGGCGGTCAGCGCGCTCGGTACTGTTTATGCGCTCGCCGCCGCCGGTGAGGACACGGCGCAAGCGCTGGCCCCGGTGATCGCGGCGAACTGGAGCCTGGCGACGGCGCTGTCCCTGCTCGCCTGGTATGTCTTTGCCCCGCAGTGCCTGGCGACGCTGGCGGCGGTCAAACGGGAGACCGGCGGCTGGAAAATGCCGCTGATCATGGCCGCCTACCTGTTTTTCCTCGCCTATATCGCGTCGTTCATCACCTACAACCTGGCACTCGCGATGGGCGCCGGCTAGTAGCCGATCGGGCCTGCCCGGCCATGTGATTACGCCTTGCCGGCGAGTTTGGCGGCGCACGCCGCACAATGACCGTAGAGTGCCAGTTGGTGGTCGCTGAGCGTGAAGCCCAATGACTCGGCGACGGCTTTCTGGCGCTTTTCTATGGTCGCATCGGTAAATTCTTCGGCGCGCCCGCAGCCCAGGCAAATGAGGTGGTCGTGGTGCTTCGTCTCGTTGAGTTCGAAAACGGCCTTGCTCGGGTTGAAATTGCTACGGCGCAGGACGCCGGCTTCCTCGAGCTGCATGAGCACGCGGTATACCGTCGCCAGGCCGATCTCCGACTGCTGAGCGGCAAGTTGCTGAAAAACGTCTTCGGCGTTCAGGTGACGGTTTTGCGCGGTGCGAAAAATCGACAGAATCTTGATTCTCGGATGAGTGACCTTGAGGCCAGCGGTTTTCAGATCTTCTTGCTCATTCATGCGAACGCGTCTTTCGGCCATGTTGTCGGGGAGCGGTCGAAGCTCGCCAGCGCGTGCCGACCGGGTCGAGCGCAAGTATTGGTGATGAACGGCGCAAGGTCAAGATCAAGGCGTCCGGGATAATCAGCCGACGATATGTGCCCGGCGCCGGCGAGCGGCTGTTGCCGGTCGCCGGTCGCCGGGCGCTGGCAATCTGCCGCAGCCGTTCCGCGCCGGCGCGTAGACGGATAGAATGGCGTGTTTTTTCACGAGGTCTCGCATGCCGACCGGAATCATTGAATCGCTCGACCACGAAGCGCGCGGCGTCACGCGGCTCGACGGCAAGACGATCTTCGTCGAGGGCGCCTTGCCCGGTGAGCAGATCGACTACGTCAGCGTGCGCCGCAAGCCGACTTACGAGGTGGCGCGCGTCGAACGCGTCATCAAGGCGTCGCCGAGTCGCGTCACGCCGCGCTGCCCGCACTTTGGCGTGTGCGGCGGCTGCAGCATGCAGCATCTCGATCCTGCGGCGCAGGTGGCGGCCAAGCAGCGCGTGCTGGAAGCGAACCTCTGGCACCTCGGGCGACTCAAGGCCGAGCAGCTTTATGCGCCGATCTATGGTGCGCCCTGGGGCTACCGCCTGCGCGCCCGGCTCTCGGCGCGTAACGTGCCGAAGAAGGGCGGTGTGCTGATCGGCTTTCACGAACGCAAGAGCAGCTATGTCGCCGACATGCGCCAGTGCGAGATTCTGGCGCCGCACGTGTCCAAGCTGTTGCTGCCCTTGCGCGTACTGATCTCGGCGCTGTCGATCCGCGACGCGATGCCGCAGATCGAGCTTGCTGTCGGCGAGTCGGTTACCGCGCTCGTGCTGCGCATTCTCGAGTCGCCAAGCGCCGCCGACGAAGCGCTGCTGCGCGAGTTTGCCGACCGGCACGACGTCGTTTTTTACTTGCAGCCGAAAGGGCCGGCAACCGCCTACCGTTTTTATCCGATGGACGGTGCCAAACTCTCGTACCGCTTGCCCGACTACGACGTCGAGCACTTCTTTTCGCCGACCGAGTTTACGCAGGTCAATCATGCCATCAACCGCGTTCTCGTCCGTCGCGCGCTCTCGCTGCTCGATCCCCGGCCGGGCGAACGGATCGCCGACATGTTTTGCGGACTCGGCAACTTCACGCTGCCGATCGCCCGCTCTGGCGCCCGTGTCGTCGGTATTGAAGGCAGCGCCGAACTCGTCCGCCGCGCGACGGAAAACTCCACCGCCAATGGCCTCGCGGCGCAGGTCGATTATGCCGTCGCCAATTTATTCGCAGCGACGCCCGAATCGCTCGCCGCACTGGGTGCCTTCGACAAGATGCTCATTGACCCGCCGCGCGAAGGCGCCATCGAACTGGTCAAGGCGATTGGCGAAGCTTGCGACGTCGGCGCGCCGCGGCGCATCGTCTATGTTTCGTGCAATCCGGCGACGCTGGCGCGTGACGCGGCGATCCTCGTCACGCAAAAGGGTTTTCGACTGCGCGGAGCCGGCGTCGTCAATATGTTTCCGCACACTTCGCATGTCGAATCGATGGCCCTGTTCGAGCGTCCATGAACGGTCAGGCCACTTGACACGCCGGTCGCATTGCCTATACTCGCCAAGCGCTTGGCTTGGCGCGGCGGATGTCAGGGAAACAAGAGTTTTGGGCCCGAACGGGGCCAACCATTTGTGTTCCGTTTTTCAATAACAGGAGGGGAATGATGAAGAAACTAGCACTGGCCATGATGTTGGTTTTCGGCTCGACGTGCACGCTCGCGGCGGTCGAACTCAAGCTCGGCCACTTCGCTTCGGACACGCATCCGTGCGGCATCGCCGCGATGCAATTGAAGGCCAACGTCGAAAAGCGCACCAACGGCGAAGTAAAAATCTCGCTGTTCGGCAACAACGCTCTCGGCTCGCCACCGGAAGTCCTCGAACAGGTCTTGCTCGGCGCCGTCGATATGAGCCTCTCGGGCCAAGACCAGCTCGCCAAGCACCTGCCGTTCTACGATGTCATCAGCACGCCGTTCGCCTTCAAGGATTACGCGATGGCCGACCGGATCATCGACGGCGACTTCAAGGCCTGGGCCGAGCCGGAACTCGCCAAGAAGAATCTGGTGCATCTCTCCGATTGGGAATGGGGCTTTCGCCAGCTGACTAACTCCAAGAAGCCGGTGGCCACGCCCGCCGACCTCAAGGGAATGAAGATCCGCACACCGCCGGCTTTCGCCTATCAGGCTTTCGTTGAAGCAGCCGGTGGAAACGCCGTGACCATCGCTTTCTCCGAACTGGTGATGGCGATGAAGGCCGGTGTCGTCGACGGCCAGGAGAACCCGGTCGGGACGATCTACGACCTCAAGCTTTACGAGACACAGAAGTACATGTCGATCGTCAACTACACGTACAGCTCGATGGTGCACGTGGTTAACAAGAAAAGCTGGGACAAGCTGACGCCGGCGCAGCAGAAGATTCTCTCGGAAGAATCGGCGATCGCCGCAAAGTCGGCGCGCAAGCTTTTGCGTGACAACGAAGCGGTGCAGTTGAAGGACCTCGAAACGACCAAGGGCATTGTCATCACCCGCCCCGATCTTGGCCCGTGGAAGGCCGCAATGGAACCGGCCTGGGAAAAGGTCAAGGTTCGCGTTGGTCCGGACAACTTCAAGCGTTTCATGGCGATGGTTGACAAAAACAGCAAGTAAGTCTGCTTTGTGGAGATGGCGGCGCATCGATGATGCCTCGCCATTTTTTGTATCCCGTGTGCTGACCATTGCGCGCCCCACGGCCGCACACGTTTCCGAGGCTTACCATGCTGACCTTCTCCATTTTCGCCGTGCTGCTGGTGCTGCTGCTGATCGACGTGCCGATCGCCGTCGCTATCGGGCTGACGGCGGTCGCCTTCTTCGTCGTTCAGGGCCAGACGAGTTTCCTCGCCATGCTGCCGCAGCGCATGTATTCGGGAACGACGGGCTTTACGCTGCTCGCCATACCCTTCTTCATCCTCGCCGGCAATCTGATGAATACCGGTGGGACGACCGAGCGCCTGTTTCGTTTTGCGCGCGCACTGGTCGGCCACGTCCCTGGCGGTCTTGGCCAGGTCAGCGTCGTCTCGTCGATGATTTTTTCCGGGATGTCGGGATCGGCCGTCGCCGACGCCGCCGGCCTCGGGCAGATCCAGCATCGCGCGATGGTCGACGCCGGCTACCGGCCGACGATCTCGGCGGCGATCGTCGCCGGCGCGTCGACCATCGGCCCGGTCATTCCGCCGTCGATTCCCTTTGTGCTATATGGCGCGATCACCTCAATTTCGGTCAGCCGGCTGTTTCTCGCCGGCGCTGTCCCGGGCGTCGTCATGGGCCTGACGATGATGGCCGCCATCTGGCTGATGGCCGGCCCGCGCGGACTGCCCAAGGATCCACGCGCCAACC
>JBBRXI010000241.1:0-4531 GCA_038248575.1 Burkholderiales bacterium
CCGCCGGCTTGCCGCTTGGCTTTCAGCACAGCGCCAGCAAAGGCACAAGAACCGTCGCCGACAAATAGTGTCTATTTTTATATGTGCTGATAAACTTCGGCACTGGGCAGAAACGATTTTGCGCAGGGAGTTTGTTGTGAGCCCTTCTCTTCTTCTGATGAAAGCGATTCGTTCGGGTCGTCTGGCCGACGTCATTGCGGTTCTCGAGGCCAACGCCGGGACCGAACTTGACGACGCCCAGGGGGCCCCCGGACTGCCGATGGCGATTGCTTGTTTCATGGGTTACGCCGATATCGTCCGCGAGTTGGGCATTCGTGGCGCCAAGGTCAACTGTGCCGATAATCGAACGAGGTCCTCGCCGCTGGCGATGGCCGTTCGCGGTGCAAAATCGGAGGTGGTCAAGGTTCTGATCGAGCTTGGCGCCGAACTTCCGCCGGACATGGAAACCGGGCTCTCGCCAGCGGAGCTGACATTGGCCAAATGGAAAGCTCTGCATCTGGGCGTTAGCGTCGCCAAGACAGCCGGCGCGCAGCCAATCGTCGAAGAAATCGAGGTGCGGGGCTGCTACGGGACCGACACCGGCGTGCTCGACGCCGAGACGCTGCGTCTGGTTCAGGAGAAATGCAGCAAACCGATCGCCCCGCTGATCCCACGCCGCTGATCGCTAAGAACGCCTAACCCGACGACGGCGGCTACTGCGCAGCGTTTGCTCAACACCGTCATGCGCTACAGCAGACATGCCGGCCAGTCGATCGCAGAGCTGCCCGGAATTTACCTCATCTGGATGGCACACCAGGGGTTTCACGCGGCGAACGGGGCCAGCGTCTGGACGCACAAGTGCGACCACAGCGGCCGGTCGCTGCTGCACGATCGGATGCGCGCCGCAACGCCGGCGCACTGTGAGCTGCAAGGACGCATGTAAAAACGGGCGGCCCGGAATAAAACTCCGGGTCGCCCGCGCCAGGCCGGGTCAGTCGCTGACGGTCAGCGGTAGCTTTCCCACTTGACAGTGCGCATATCGCCCGTCTTGGCGAACTCGCGGTGCATCGCAAAACCGAGCGACAAGGACATCGGCTCGTGGCTCGTCGGTTCGACGAGTCTCAGGAAATCGCGCAACTGTTCGCGGTAATCGGGGTGCGCGCACTGCGCGATAATCAGTTCGGCACGCTCGTGCGGATCCTTGCCGCGCAGATCGGCGACGCCGTGTTCGGTGACGACGACGTTCACCGAGTGCTCGCTATGGTCCATATGCGAAACGAGCGGCACGATCGCCGAAATCATTCCGTTCTTGGCCGTCGACGGGCACGAGAAGATCGACAGGTAGGCGTTACGCGTAAAGTCGCCCGAACCGCCGATACCGTTCATCATCATCTTGCCCATCACGTGCGTCGAGTTGACGTTGCCAGCCAGGTCAATCTCGATCGCCGTATTCATCGACACGATGCCCAGACGGCGGACGACTTCGGGGTTGTTCGAGATTTCCTGCGGGCGCAGGATGACGCGTTTTTTGTAGTAATCGAGGTCAGCGGTGACTTTCTTCATCGCTTCCTGGCTTAGCGTCAGCGCGGTGGTCGAGGCGAACTTGCAGCGGCCGTTCTCGAGCAGCGGGACGACCGAATCCTGCAGCACTTCGGTGTACATTTCGAACGCCGGAATATCCTTGCTCTGGCCGAGTGCCGAGAGAACGGCGTTGGCGATATTGCCGACGCCCGATTGCAGCGGCAGGAATTGCGACGGGATGCGGCCGCTCTTTATCTCGTAGGCGAGGAAGTTGGCAACGTTCTGGCCGATCTGGTCGGTAACCGCCGTCGACTCGTCAAATCCGCCGGTCTCGTCAGGCTGATTGGTGTAGACGACGCCCGCGACCTTCTTCGGATCGATGATGCAGATCGGCGAACCGACGCGATCCGATGGGCTGAAGATCGGGATTTCCTTGCGCGTCGGCGGATCCTGCGGCTCGAAAATGTCGTGTATGCCGAGCAGCGCGGCCGGGTGCGCGGCGTTGAGCTCGATGATGATCTTGTCGGCAACGCGCATGAAGGTATTCGACGCGCCGACCGAAGTCGACAACACGACGCCGCCGCCTGCCGTGACGTCGCAGGCTTCGACGACCGCCCAGTTCACTTTTCCGAGCGCGCCGTAACGCACGCTTTGCGGAACCGTCGACAGGTGCATATCGAAATATTTCACCGTTCCGGCGTTGATCTGTTTGCGCAGCGTGGGATTACCCATGTATGGCGTGCGGAAGCTGATCGCTTCGGCCTCGGCGAGCGCGCCGTCGAGGGACTTTCCGGTCGATGCGCCGGTCAGCACGCCGACTTTGAACGGCTTACCGGCGTCGTGTTCGCGCCGGGCTTTGTGCGCCAGCGCAAAGGGGACGGCCTTCGCCGCGCCGGCGGCAGTGAAACCACTGAAACCGATGTTCTGGCCGTTTTGGATGAGTTCCGCCGCTTCTTCAGCGGTCAGGGTAGGAAACGGTAGCGACATGATCGAACTACTCCTTGGTTAACGTGAAAAAAATGCAATCGGACTTGGCGGCCAGCCGTTGCTGTTGCGCGCGCCCGAACGGCGCCGCGCTACCCTGCTCAGATCAACTGGCCAGCGCGTCGAAAAAATTCGTATACCTCGCAAGCCGCCGATGGCCGCTTGCGAGCCTTGAAACGAAGCCGGTCCCAGTTATCGCCAACGGCCGCCGAGCATTCAGCCTGACAGCGCAGAGCGTCAGGCTTTGCCGGCGTGTACGCAAGGACGCGCAGGGGATCAAACCAAGGCGCGTGCATTATATCCGTCACCCAACTAGCCGGCAATCATGGCAAGCGTGCTTGTGGGGGGTTATCAACCATTCGCGATGCTTGCTTTCGCTAAGCGCCCAGAGTAAATTGGCGCATTGGTTATTGGGTGACCAATTAATGCCGCGTAAATCTGCACTTCACCACTTCGAACCGATCCGCCGCGACAAGCCATCGACGCTGATCGTGCGCCAGTTACGCGCGCTGATCGCCGACGGCACGCTGGCTCCGGGCAGCCTGTTGCCGCCCGAGCGCGAACTCGCCGAACGCTTTGCCGTGTCGCGCGGCCAAGTTCGTGAAGCCTTGCAGCGCCTCGATTTTTTTGGCGTCGTGCAGACTTTTCCGCAAAGCGGGACGCGCGTTTCACGCCTCGGCAGTGACGCGCTCGAGCGGCTGATCGCCAACATTCTCGATCTTGACACGAGCGATATCCTGGCGTTGACCGAAACACGCTGGGCGCTGGAAGTCGAGGCGACGCGCCACGCTGCGACGCGCGCCGAAGCCGACGACCTCGCCCGTCTGGATGAGATCCAGGCGAACTTCGCGGCCGAAGTCGCCGCCGGCCGCAGCGGCATCGACCACGACATGGCGTTTCACCTGGCGATCGCCGACGCCGCGAAGAATTCAGTGATGTCGACGCTGATCGGCCACATCGCTCCCGACATCATCGTCAAGGCCGCCGCAGATTTTAAAACCTGTAACGCCGCACGTTCGCAACTCGCCCTGCGCGAACACGCGCGCATTCTCGCGGCGATCCGCGCGCAGGCCCCGGACGAAGCGGCGCAGGCAATGGCCACGCACCTCAAGATGTCCGGCCGACAGTTCAGTCAGGCAGACGATGCCGACGCTTCACTTTGACCACCGCTTCATCACCGCAGGACGAGCACAAACCGTAACTCAACCAGGGAGATCATCATGCGCATGACCATCGCTTTAAGCACCGTTGCCGTCGCGACGCTGCTCGCTGTTTCGCCCGCCATCGCCCAGCAGAAAAAAGTCATCAAGCTTTCGCACAGTCACCAGGCGAGCATGGATTCCGAGATCCATACCGCCGCCCTCGAAATCGAGAAATACGTCGCCGCGAACTCGAAAACGCTCGAAGTGAAAATCTATCCGGCCAACGCCCTTGGCCAGGAACGCGACGTCTACGAAGGCATCCAGCTTGGATCGGGCGCCAGTTGTGTGATCTCGGGCACGGCAATCCTGAACAACTTCAACAAGCGCGTCGGCGTTCTCGACCTGCCCTTTGTCTGGAAGGACTATTCCCACGTGCACAAGGCCCTCGACGGGGCGGTGGGGACGACACTGGCCAAGGAACTTGAGAAGTCGAACCTCAAGGTCCTGGCGTGGATGGACAGCTGGGGCTACCGCAACGTCGTTACCGCCAAGAAGGAAGTGAAGACCGTCGCTGATCTCAAGGGCCTGAAGATCCGCACGATCCAGACGCCGATCTACGTCGCAACACTGAATCTCCTCGGTGCCAACGCGACGCCGATGGCCTTCGGCGAAGTCTATTCGGCGATGCAGACCGGCGTCCTTGACGGCTACGAGCACGGCGCATCGGCGACGCTGGCGCAGAAGCTCTACGAAGTCAGCAAATACGTGACGCTGACCAAGCATCTGTTCGGGCCGCTGGTGATGGCCTGTTCGATCAAGGAATGGAACGGCCTCTCGGCCGACGACAAGGACGTCCTGCAGAAAGCCGCGCTGCGCGGCCGCGACGTGCAACGCGCCGCGGCGCC
>JBBRXI010000242.1:0-4515 GCA_038248575.1 Burkholderiales bacterium
CAGCTTGTTGCCGATCACCAGCATGCGATAGTCCGATCCCGGCAGGTAGCGTTCGACGAGTACTTCGTCGCTGATTTTCACCGCCGTCGCGTAGGCCGTTTCGATCTGCTCGCGCGTCGTCAGATTGACCGTGACACCCTTGCCCTGGTTGCCGTCCTGCGGCTTGACGACGACCGCGCCGCCGATTTCGCTGGCGGCGGCCCAAGCATCCGCCGCGTCCTTCACCGGCCGGCCGATCGGGATCGGCACGCCAGCGGCAGCGAGCAGCGTCTTGGTCAGTTCCTTGTCCTGGGCAATCGCTTCGGCAACGGCGCTGGTGCAATCGGTTTCGGCGGCCTGGATACGGCGTTGCTTGCTGCCCCAGCCGAACTGCACCATGCTGCCTTCGGTCAGGCGGCGGTAGGGAATGTTGCGCGCCACCGCCGCGTAGACGATTGAACCGGTACTCGGCCCGAGGCGAACGTCTTCGTCAAGTTCGCGCAGACGGCGCAGCGCCGCGGTCAGGTCGAAGGGTTGATCTTCAAGCGCTGCCCGGCAGAGTTCATGAGCCAGCGCGAAAGCCAGGCGGCCGACCGCTTCCTCGCTGTATTCGACGATCACCTGGTAGGTGCCGTCTTCGATGGTCTGCGCCGTGCGGCTGAAGGTCACCGGGCAACCGGCCTGCGCCTGCAGGCCGAGCGCCGCAAACTCAATGGCGTGCGCCAGCGAAACGATCTCGTTGCTGACCGTCGGCTGGAGGAGGGCAATCTCCGGAAAGCGTTCACGCAGACGCGCTTCGAAACCGGGCAGTTCTCCGATGGCGCGTTCGCTTTCGTTGCACGAGACGATGGCCTCGATCGCCGTGTGCCGGCTCCACAGATTGGGGCCGCGCAACGCGCGGATGCGTGAGACTTCCATAAACGGTTTCCTATTGTCGCAAGTCGATCAACGATAAACGGCGAACCACCGGAACACCCGGTTCACCAAGGCGCCAAGTTCTTTGGCCTGGTGAATTCTGATTTCCTGGTGTCGGTGCAGTGGGGTTTTTCAAAATCATTCGACGAAGTAGGTCTCGATTCCGGTGCGCATGACGTCGGGCGAGATGCCGAGCGACCAGGCAGCGCCGACTGCGGCGAGGACGTTCTCGAGCTGATGCGCGTCTTTCCCGCCGCGGGTCAGCGGAATGTCGGCGAGCTTGGCGAGCGAGACTTCGGACAGCCCGTCGGCGAGCACGATCTGGCCGTAGCGGACGGTCACTGCTCGCTTGCCGGCTTGCCGATGGTCGGTGAGCGCCGTCAGCTCGGGATCTGCGGCAAAGTAAATCACTTCGCCATCGCACAGCGCGGACATCTCGACGAGCATCGCCTGGCGTGCGTTGAGCACCGCCGTACCCTTGGGCAAAACGAGGTCGATCTGGGTGCGCAGGACGTTGAACACCTGCTCCGCCGTTTCGATGTAAAAACGGCCGACGTGGCGCTCGACCTCGACGTTGGTGACGACGCCGACCTGACAGCGGTCGTAGGCCAGTCCCTCGCCGAGGATCGCGTCGCTGCCGTTTTCGAACACCGCGGCTTCGATCGCCCGGTTCATGAGCACGCGATTGGCGGCGTCGAAGTTCGCGCAATCGCCTTTTTGCGCTTGCCGGCGGTCGAGGAAGATTCCGTCGCTGCAGGCCAGCCCCGTGTGTTTTCCGGATAGCGTGAGCAGCCGGGCGATCAGGCGGCAGACGGTCGTCTTGCCGAAGCTGCCGGTAACGCCGACGACCGGAACGCGACCATCGTCGCCGTTCGGGAAGAGGTGCTCGACGATCGCGCGCCCGACCGGACGCGCCTCGCCGCTCGCCGGCTTGATGTGCATCAAAAGGCCTGGGCCGGCGTTGACTTCGACGATCGCACCGCGCTGTTCGGCGAGCGGGCGCGAGATGTCCGCGCAGACCAGATCGACGCCGGCGATGTCGAGGCCGACGATGCGCGCGGCGAGCGATGCCGTGTCGGCGATGCTCGGATGGACGAGATGGGTGATGTCGCAACTGTGGTTGCCGGTGCGCACGACGAGGATTTCGTGGCCGGCCGCCGGCACCGACTCCGCCGTAAAGCCCTGGCGGGCGACTTCATGACGGGACACCATATTGTGTTCGAGGTCGATCAGATCGAGCGGGAACTCCTCGGCGGCGCCACGGCGCGGATCGGAATTGAGCTGGCTGTCGATCAGCTGTTTGACCGTAGACTTGCCGTCGCCGGTGATCGACGCACTTTCGCCGCGCGCGGCGGCGATCAGCTTGCCACCGACGACGAGCAGGCGGTGCTCGGAGCCGAAAACAAAACGCTCGACGATGACGCCGCTGCCCTCGTCGATGGCGCCGCGGTACGCCGCCTCGATTTCTTCGCGCTGCGACAGATTGGTGAACACGCCGCGGCCGTGGTTGCCGTCGTAGGGCTTGACGACGACCGGAACGCCGATATCCTGCGCCGCTTCCCAGGCGTCAGCCGGGCTGCTCACCAGGCGCCCTTCCGGTGTCGGGACGCCGCAGCACTGGAGCAGCGTCTTGGTCAAGTCCTTATCGCGCGAGACGGTCTCGGCAATGGCGCTGGTGCGGTCGGTTTCGGCGGTCCAGATACGGCGGCTCTTGACGCCGTAGCCAAGCTGGACGAGGTTGCCGGTCGCCAGCAGGCGGATGGCCGGAATCCGTCTGTCTTTGGCCGTCGCCGCTTCGACGATACAGCCTGTGCTCGGCCCGAGTAGCTTGCGTTCGGCCAGTTCGCTGAGCCGCTCGACCTCGGCGGCAACGGCGAAGGGTCGGTCTTCGATCGCCGCCATGACGAGTTCGCGCCCGGCTTCGAGGCAGGCGCACGTCACTTCTTCGTGCCAGGCGCGGATGACGACCTTGTAGACGCCGCGCACCGGGGTTTGGCGGGCCTTGCCGAAACCGCCGGGCATGCCGGCAAGGTTCTGCAGTTCGAGCGAAACGTGTTCGAGGATGTGTCCGGGCCAGGTCCCTTCTTCGAGCCGGCGCAAAAAACCGCCGCGCTCACCGTAACTGCAACGGTGCTCGATCAGCGACGGCAGAAAGGTCTTGAGTCGATCGACAAAGCCGGGCAGGGTGTTCGACGGGAAGTCTTCGAGTTCGCCAATATCGACGACCGCTTCGATGACCGGACGGTAAGTCCATATGTTCGGTCCGCGCAGGTGGCGGATTTCGAGAAATGTGATGTCTTTCATGGGCTACCGTATTGGCGTGTCGGGGCGTGTCGGGGCGCGAAGGCGGCGCCGTTTCTTTTGAAGGGGGGGTGCGATTATCGTTGGAATAACGCGGCTCATGGCATTTAGCTGACCGCGGTGGCTTTTTTTCACAGGAAGCGATCGAGGATCTTGCGGCTGGTCAGGTCGAGCGCTCGGCGGTCGCGGATCAGGTAGTGAACGCTGTTGCCGTCGGTGATCAGCAGCGCCGACCCGGCGAGGCGGCGGATGTCCTCTTCGCCCTTGAGCACCAGCGCGGTCTCGCCGTGATCGGTGTGCACCGTCCAGGTGCTGGGCGTCGCGTAGCTCGAGACGGCGACGATGCGGCTGATTACCGGCATGAACTCGCGGCTCGAAAGTTCCGCTTCGACGAGAACACGCAGAACCGCAGGCAGCTCGCTCAAGCGATCAATCCACGCCAGCTCGTGGCCGTGCGCATCGACGAGGGCAATGCCGGCATCCGGCGCGTCGATCGGGAAGGCGCGCACGGGTACGACGCCACCGTGGCGTTCGCCGTCGGCCGCGGTGAACACGAGGCGGCCGAATGAATCGCGTTCGAGCTGGTAGTCGGGCTCATTGATCATCGGCTTCTTCCCCGATTTTTTCGGCTTCCGCGCTATGCGGCTGAGGCAGACGCCGGCGCTCTTCGCGCTCTTTGCCTTCGGTCTCGGCGTTACGCGCCTGTGCCTGATAAAGACGGTAGTAATGGCCTTGGCGCGCCATCAGCTCGTCGTGGTTGCCGACCTCGACGACGCGCCCGCGATCGAGGACGACGAGGCGGTTGGCGTCGCGCAGCGTCGATAGGCGGTGCGCGATGGCGATCGTCGTGCGGCCGCGCACGAGGTTGTCGAGGGCTTTCTGGATTTCCTTTTCGGTCGTCGTGTCGACCGACGAGGTCGCTTCGTCGAGGATCAGGATCTTCGGATTGATGAGCAAGGCTCGAGCAATAGAGATGCGCTGGCGTTCGCCGCCCGAGAGCGCCTGGCCGCGTTCGCCGACGAGTGAGTCGTAGCCGTGCGCGAGGCGCAGGATGAATTCGTGCGCGTGCGCGGCGCGCGCCGCAGCGACGATTTCCTCGCGCGTCGAATCGGGCCGGCCGTAGGCGATGTTCTCGGCGATCGTTCCAAAGAAAAGAAACGGCTCCTGCAACACGAGGCCGATGTTCTTGCGGTACTCGGCAACCGGCAGCGAGCGGATATCGACGCCGTCGATCAGGATCGCGCCTTCGGAGACGTCGTAAAAACGACAGATCAGGTTGACCATCGTGCTCTTGCCTGAGCCGCTGTGGCCGACCAGGCC
>JBBRXI010000243.1:0-4508 GCA_038248575.1 Burkholderiales bacterium
CAGCGCAGCAGAATCGGAAGCCAAGGTCAGCGCAAACAGGGGCCTGATCAAGCACATGGAAAGCTTCATCCAGAAGCGCATCAATGAATCGGCTGAGGACGCAAAGAGCAACGCCGACGCTATCGAAAAAACGCAGTCGCTCAAATCGCTGGTCGAACTCATCCGTCGCGTTGCCGGGCAGACCAACCTGCTCGCGCTCAATGCGGCGATTGAAGCGGCGCGTGCCGGCGACGCCGGACGGGGCTTTGCCGTGGTGGCCGATGAAGTACGCAAGCTGTCGCATGAAACTGAAGCGGCAGTCAAGAAAATAGACGACGGAATCCTCGCCGTCACCCAGCTCATCGAAAACCGGTGCCAGGACAAGATCGCTGATTCGCATATCGACGAAGAACGCCAGACGCTGGAGAACTTTTCCGCGCAACTCGGGACGCTTGGCAACAGCTACGAGCAACTGGCGCAGCGTGAGCAGAAAATCCTCGAACACATCAGTTCGACAAACGCTAGGCTCGCCGAGATGTTCATCGAAACGCTGGCCAGCGTGCAATTCCAGGACATCACCCGGCAACAGATCATGCAGGTTATCGACGGCATCGAGCGCATCGATTCGCATACCCAGAGCGTCGCCGGAATCATTCAACACGCCGAAGATTACGCCAGCACCAACCCGAATATCACTCCCCTGAAGGACGCGTTCGACGCACTGTTTTCCACCTACGTGATGGACGAGCAGCGTGACGTCCATGCACGTGCGCTCGATCGAACAGGAAAATCCGCTGCGAGCAAGCGCAGCGCCGCCAAGATCAACAAAATCGAATTGTTCTAGACCCTGCCGGAGATTTCGCCATGACCGACTGCCAGAGGTTTTCGCTGACCGAAGATCTGACCATTTACCACGCGCTCGACCAGAAAAGAACGCTGCTCGACGCACTGGCGCAAGCCGATGAACTTGAGGTCGATCTCCTGCAGGTCAGCGAAATCGATACCGCCGGACTGCAACTGCTGATCCTGCTCAAGAAGGAGGCGCAGCGTGTCGGCAAGCGCGTGGCGATCGTCGCCCACAGCCAGGCGGTGCGCTCGGCGATCGATTTTTGCAACCTGGCCGCCGAACTCGGCGACCCGCTGCTCATACCGGCGGCCGAAGCATCCTGATCAAGGGAGAGAAAAAAATGGATGAACTGACCAGCGTTTATGTTCAGGAAAGCCGCGAACAACTGGCCGAAATGGAAGCCGGGCTACTGCGCCTCGAGCAGAGTCCGGATGACCACGACACGATCAACGCCATTTTCCGTGCGGCGCACACCATCAAGGGCGGTGCTGGCGTCGTCGAGTGCGGTTTCGTCGTCAGCTTTACGCATTTGGTCGAGAACCTGCTTGATTCACTGCGCAACGGCGAGATCGCGCTCAGCCTGCCGCTGACGACCGTGCTCCTCGAATGCGGTGACCACATGGGCCGCCTGATCGATGTTCTGGCTGCCCAGCTTGCGCAACCCGGCGACGAATTGCTGGCGCGTGGCAACGAACTGACCGGGCGTCTGCAGAACATTTTGACGACGCAAGGCAAAGACTCTGGAGCAGGGGGCGCCAAGATCGCCGTGCGCGACGATGCGGCCGACCTCGAAAGTTCGGGTGGTGGCATCGTCGATACCGATAGCTGGCACATCTCGGTGCGTTTTGGCCGCAACGTCCTGCGCGGCGGAATGGACCCGCTCTCGTTCATCCGCTACCTCGCCGGCCTCGGCGAGATCATCGGCATCGAGACGATTGCCGACGCCATCCCGCCGGCGGACGAGATGGACCCTGAGTCGTGCTATATCGGCTTCGAAATCCGCCTGCAGACCAGGGCGTCGAAGACCGACATCGAGAATGTTTTCAGTTTCGTTCGCGACGAATGCGATCTGCGCATCCTGCCGCCGCAGAGCAACGCCGCCGACTACCTGCGTCATATCCAGCAACTTCCGGAAGATACGCTGCGCCTAGGCGAAATGCTGGTGCGCTGCGGCGCGTTGACGCAGAGTGAAATCGACCACGGACTGCTCGCCCAGAGCGCTTCGGCCGCCGCGCAACAAACCGGCGACCGGCCGCACCCACCGCTCGGAGAAATCCTGGTCGACAACAAGGTCGTGCACAAAGAGATCGTCGACGCCGCCATTGCCCGGCAAACGCAGGTCGGCGAGAAAAAAGCGCTTGAGGCACAACTCGTCCGCGTGCATGCCGACAAGCTCGACCAGCTCATCGACCTCGTTGGCGAACTGGTCATTGCCGGCGCGTCGGCCAATCTGCTGGCGCATAAAAGCGGCCAGAGCGAGCTGACCGAAGCCACCTCGGTACTCTCGCGCCTGGTTGAAAGCATCCGCGACTCGGCCTTGCAACTGCGCATGGTGCAGATCGGCGACACCTTCACGCGTTTCAACCGCGTCGTTCGTGACGTCGCCAAGGAACTCGGCAAGGAAATCGAGCTTGTCATCAGCGGCGCCGAAACCGAGCTCGACAAGACCGTCGTCGAGAAAATCGGCGACCCCTTGATGCACCTCGTACGCAACTCGCTCGACCACGGCATCGAGCCGGCCGCGCTGCGCCTCGAACGCGGCAAGCCGGCCTGCGGTCGCGTCACGCTCAACGCCTACCACGATTCGGGGATGATCGTCATCGAAGTCGCCGACGACGGCGGCGGGCTCGACCGCGAGAAAATCCGCGCCAAGGCGCTCGAGCGCGAGCTGATCGCCGCCGGCGACACGCTGACCGACAAGGAAATGATCAACCTCATTTTCGAACCGGGTTTCTCGACCGTTGACAAAGTCTCCAAACTCTCGGGCCGTGGCGTCGGTATGGACGTCGTTCGCCGCAACATCCTGTCCTTGCGCGGCACCGTCGATGTCGCCTCGGTCGAGGGCCAGGGATCGACCTTCACCATCAGGCTGCCGCTGACGCTGGCGATCATCGACGGCTTCCTGGTCGGGATCGAGCAGTCCTCATACGTCATCCCGCTCGATTCCGTCGTCGAGTGCATCGAACACAAGAAGCTCGCCGGCGACCGCAATTTCATCAACCTGCGCGGCGAGGCGCTGCCCTTTGTCCGCCTGCGCGAACTCTTCGAGTGCGAAGGCCAGGCGCCTGAACGCGAAAACATCGTCGTCGTCCAGTTTGCCGGTCACCGCGCCGGTATCGTCGTCGACCAGTTGATGGGCGAATTCCAGACGGTCATCAAACCGCTCGGGCGCATGTTCGCCAAGCTGCGCGGCATCGGCGGATCGACCATTCTGGGCAGCGGTGAGGTGGCGCTCATCCTGGATGTCGCGGCGCTGGTGGCGATCGTCACGCGCAGCGAGGAAGAGCGCCTGCGACCGAACAAGCACGGCACAACATTTTCTGCACTTGCAAGCAATTGATCAGCAGTTCAACCCAGAAGGTAAATCATGTTCAGTAACCTGAAGCTTCGCACCATCCTGCTCGGCGGCTTCATCATCGTCGCGTTTTTTTCGCTGATCGTTGGCGGCGTCGGCATCCGCAACATGGGCACGATCAACGACATGGCCGACCGCATGTACGACCGTGAACTGCTCGCCGTATCCTATGTCAAGGAAGCCAACATCAATCTCGTCTATATGGGTCGTGACTGGCGCACCGCGCTGTTGGCGACGATGGCCGACGAGCGCGCCAAGGCCGGCAAGGCCTTCGCCGAACACAGCAAGGCGGTCGGTGAGTACCTCGAAAAGGCGCGTCCGATGTTCATTACCGAGGCTGGTCGCGCGGCGCTCAAGAAGGTCGAGAACGCCTTCCCGGCTTATGTCCAGAGCACCGAAAAGATGCTCGCGCTGGCCGAAAAAACGTCGCTCGCGACGCGCAGCGAGGAGATGGCGCGCGTCAATGTCGAGATGCTCGCCGCCGGCAGCCTGGCCGATAACTTGCTGACCGAACTGGTCAAGGCCAAGGAAGAACTCGCCAAAAAGGCGTCGGACGAGAGCACTGAAATCTATCAGAACAGCCGCCTGCTGATGATTTTTCTGTCGATCGGCAGCGTGCTGCTCGGCATGCTGCTCGGCTATCTGCTGACGCGGCGCGTCGAGAAGCAACTCGGCGGCGAACCGGCTTATGTCACCGAAGTCGTCCAGCAAGTCGCCGACGGCGATCTGAGCGTGCATATCGACCTCAAGGGCAACGACACCACCAGCATGCTGGCCGCCATCAAGGCGATGATCGGCAAGCTGACGCAGATCATCGGCGAGGTCCGCACCGCGGCCGACAATCTGACCAACGCCGCCGGTCAGGTTTCGGCGACGGCGCAGTCGCTCTCGCAATCGTCGTCCGAACAGGCGGCCTCGGTCGAGGAGACGACCTCGTCGATGGAAGAGATGTCGGCGTCGATCGTGCAGAACACCGAGAACGCCAAGGTCACCGACGGCATGGCGAGCAAGGCGGCCAAGGAAGCGGCCGAAGGCGGCGAGGCGGTGAGCAAGACGGTCGAGGACATGAAGAGCATCGCCAGCAAGATCGGCATCATTGACGACATC
>JBBRXI010000244.1:0-4496 GCA_038248575.1 Burkholderiales bacterium
GGTCTTCCACGAGTATCTGCACGTCATGCTGACGCGCGGCTTTCCACTGAAATATTATATCGAAGGCGGGCGCAGCCGCAGCGGGCGCACGCTGACGCCGAAGGCCGGCATCCTCGGCATGACCGTGCACAGCTTTATCCGCGAACACGAACGGCCGCTCGTCTTCGTCCCGGTCTACATCGGCTACGAGCGCGTCATCGAAGGCCGCACCTACGTTCGCGAACTGGCCGGAAAACCCAAGCAGCGCGAATCCTTGTGGGGCGTACTCAAAAGCGCGCGTCGCATCAAAAAAGTTTTCGGCTCCGTCCATATCAATTTCGGCGAGCCGCTCGCGCTCGCCGGTTTCCTCGAGGCCTACCGCCCGGGCTGGTCCACCGAGTCGGCCGCTGCGCCAGGTGACTGGGCGCGCGAAGCGACGCACTGCGCCGCCAGTGAACTCGCCAGGCGCCTCAACGCGGCGGCGGTCGTCAACCCGGTTAACCTGATCGCCTTGGCGCTACTCGCTAATCCCCGCCACACCGCCGACGAACAGGCGCTACTGCGGCTTCTCGCCCACTATGCGGCGCTCTCGACCGAGGCGCCCTACGCGCCGGCGACGATCGCCTGCCCGCTCGACCCGCGCCAGGTCGTCGCCTACGTCGAGCGGCTCAAGATCGTCGAGCGCCTCGCACACCCGCTCGGCGACCTGATTCGTGTACCCGATGGCGAAGCGCCGCTGCTCGCCTATTTCCGCAACAACGTGCTGCATCTTTATGCCTTGCCGGCGCTGCTCGCCTGCCTGCTCAAGCACAATCATTCACTCGGCGTGCAGCGGTTCTCCGAGGCAGTCGCCGGAATCTACGAACTGATGCGCGCCGAACTCTTCTTGCGCTGGGCGCCTGACGAGTTGCCGGCAGCGACGGCGGCGATCATCGAGGTGTTGCTCGCGCGCGGGCTCCTGCGCCAGCGCGGCGGCGAGGAACTCTGCGCGCCGGAAGCGAACAGCCGGGAGTTCGCTGAACTGCGCCTGCTCGGCGAGACGATACGCCCGACGCTCGAACGCCATTTTCTGACCCTGGCGCTGCTCGAGCACGTCGGCTCAGGCTGCTACACGCGGCGTGCGCTGGAGAGCGACTGTCATTTGCTCGCCCAGCGCCTGGCGCTGCTTTACGAGTTCAATGCGCCGGAACACTCGGAGATAACAACCTTCTCGGCACTGATCGCCCAACTGATCGACGTCGAACTGCTGCGCGAGGATGAATCCGGGTTGCTGCATTTCGACGCGCGCATCACGACGCCTCTGGCGCACGCCGAACTCGTTCTACCGGCCGAAGCGCGTCAAACAATCCGGCGCATGGCGAGCACCGCGCGCTAAGCGGGTATGTTTTAGGCTCTCGGATTCGGCCGTGCGCCACGCCGCGCCGCATTTTCAAGGCGCTCTTTCTCAGCGAGCACCTTGCTCGCATAGCCCTCGTCGGGGTCATCGGCCGAACCGGCGTAGTACTGCAGGCCGGAGACGAGACCGCCGCTGCGCCGGATTGCCTCCTGCAGCACGTGTACGCCGACCGTGATGTTGATCAGCGGGTCAAGAAGCGGTTTGTCGCCGGCGCCGCTCGGCACCTTGTCGCGATGAAAGCGCGGAATGACCTGCATCAGGCCCTGCGCACCCATCGCGCTTTCGGCGAAAGGATTGAAGCCCGATTCGATTCCGATGACCGCAACGATCAGCAGTGGGTCGATGCGCCGCTCCTTGCCGATCAGCTGGGCAACCTCGAAGACCGGTTGCAAGGCATCGGCGGAAACGCGGTAGCGGCGCTTGACATAATCGAGCGCACCCTGCATGCGCGGCGACAGAACGTCCGGCTCCGGGGTGAGAACGGCGACGACCGCGCTCGACGCGTCCGCGGCGCTTGCAACATTCGGCGTACGCGGCAGGCTGGCGGCGGCAACGTCGATCAGCGCAAAAACGAAAAGCAGCCCGAGAATGACGAGGCTGTGTTGAAGCAGATTAACGGCCGCATCACGACGGCCGGACGTGGATTCCTTGAGCGAGATCGTTTCCGACATGCTCCCTCCTTCACGGTTGTCATCGCGCAAAAAAACAGATCGGGCGACAAACGGTTATAGGCGCGTACAAGCCCGAATCAATGGCAATTTTTATGCCAGGGGCGTACTTCCACAGGATGGCTGCTCTTCTGAGAGCGGCTGGTGGCGAGAAGCGTTGCTACTGCGCATGCGCTTGGCATGGTATTGCAGTCACACACCGAAGCATTATATTGATTAAATGAGCTTAAGTCAATTTCTGGCGGGCTACATTCGGGCGGGCTAAGCGTGGGCGGGCTAAGAGCTGGCGGCGCACATTCGACGCATCCACAGACTTGTCCCCATCCCTTGTCGATAAGCTGGGGATTCCAAGCGGGTCAAACCGGCGTCAGCTTGGCGTATTCAAGCGCCAGCCACTTCATGCCAGCGGCGCCGAAATTCACCTGGACGCGCGCCTCGGGGCCGCGGCCCTCGGCCGAAACAATGACACCGAGCCCGAATTTGGCGTGCTGGACGTTTTGCCCGATGCGCAGGCCGTCCGGGCTTGGCGCCTCGAAGGCCCGCGGCGCAGCGGAACCGTTGGGGTACGGTCGTTTTGCGGCAAAGGCGGGCGCCTGGCCGATTTTTCGCAGCAGCGCTTTGGGCAACTCGTCGAGAAACAGCGAGGGCAGGCAGTAGCGCGTCTGGCCGTGCAGCATCCGCGTTTGCGCGTGGCATAGCGTGAGCCGCTGGCGCGCCCGCGTCAGCGCGACGTACATCAATCGCCGTTCTTCTTCGAGGCCGTCGCGTTCCTGCGTCGAATTATCGTGCGGGAAGAGACCCTGCTCGAGTCCGGTGATGAAGACGGCGTCGAACTCGAGCCCCTTGGCGGCGTGCACCGTCATCAACTGCACCGCGTCCTGGCCGTCGCCGGCCTGGTGTTCGCCGGCTTCGAGCGCGGCGTGCGCGAGGAAGGTGGCGAGCGGGGTCGCGTCGGCCTCAGCCGGCGCATCGCGGTTCTCCTGCTGGACGAAGCTTGCTGCCGCGCTGATCAGCTCGTCGAGGTTCTCGAGCCGCTCGCGGCCCTCCTTCTCGGCGAGGTAATACTGGCGCAGGCCGCTCTTTTCGATCAGGTGATCGATCACCTCGGGTAACGGCAGTTGCTCGGTTTCGGCGCGCAGCATTTCGATCAGCCGGATGAAGCCGGCGACCGCCGTTCCGGCTTTCCCGCCGAGGCTGGCGGCGGCGTTGTACAGGCTCGAATTGGCCTGGTGCGCGGCCTGCTGCAGGGCTTCGCTACTGCGGTTGCCGATGCCGCGCGTCGGAAAGTTGATGACGCGGGCAAATGCCGTGTCGTCGTCCGGATTGGCCATCAGGCGCAAGTAAGCGAGCGCATGCTTGATTTCCTGGCGATCGAAAAAGCGCAGGCCGCCATAGACCCGGTAGGGAAGGCCGGCGGTAAACAGCTGATGCTCGAGAACCCGCGACTGCGCGTTCGAGCGGTAGAGCAGGGCGATCTGGTCGCGCGCCACACCCTCGCGCACGAGTTCGCGGATTTCGTCGACGACAAAACGCGCTTCGTCGATGTCCGAAAAACCTTCGAAAACGCGGATCGGCTCGCCGGCGCCGGCGTCGGTCCACAAATTCTTTCCGAGCCGGCCGCGATTGTTCGTGATCAGCGCGTTGGCGGCGTCGAGGATGTTGCCGTGCGAGCGGTAGTTCTGCTCGAGACGAATGACGTTGGCGACGGCAAACTCGCGCTCGAGGTCGCGCATATTGCCGACCTCGGCGCCGCGAAACGCGTAGATCGACTGGTCATCGTCGCCGACCGCAAAAATGACCGCATTGTCGCGCGCAGCGTTTTCATCTGCGGCAAGAGGAAGCCCTGCAGGCGAACGTTTTTCCGAACGGCCGGCGAGAAGTTTCAACCACGCGTACTGCAAGCGGTTGGTGTCCTGGAACTCGTCGACGAGGATGTGCCGGAAGCGCTCCTGGTAGTGGCGGCGCAGCGGTTCGTTGCGCGTCAACAATTCGTAGGTGCGCAGCAGGAGTTCGGCGAAATCGACGACGCCTTCTCGCTGGCACTGGACTTCGTACTCGGCGTAAAGCGCGACGCGCCGACGCGTGTACTCGTCGTAAGCCTCGGCGTGCGCGGCGCGGATTCCCTGCTCCTTGTGTGCGTTAATGAAAGTCGCGAGTTCGCGCGGCGGGAACTTCTCGTCGTCGACGTTGAGGTTCTTGAGCAGGCGCTTGATCGCCGACAGCTGGTCGGCCGAATCGAGAATCTGGAACTGCGCCGGCAGCGCGGCTTCGCGATGGTGCGCGCGCAGGAGCCGGTTGCATAGGCCGTGGAAAGTGCCGATCCACATGCCGCGGGCGCTGTGCGCCGAGTTCATCGGCAGCATCGCCGAGAGTCGGGCGACCATTTCCTTTGCCGCCTTGTTGGTGAAGGTCACGGCGAGAACGCCGTGCGGGCTAACCTGGCCGGTCGACAC
>JBBRXI010000245.1:0-4489 GCA_038248575.1 Burkholderiales bacterium
ATGCGCGGGTATCGACGCTGATGCGCAATATCGAGGCCTCACCCTGGCTCGAAAAACCCGTCCTGATCGAGATCAAGGCGGTTACGATCGACAAGCGTCGGCTTAACGAATTCAACCTGAGCGCCTCGCTGAAGCGCGACGCGGTCGAGGCTTTGGGTGGAGGCAAACAATGAACGCAACCTCCTTCATGAAAATCGACGTCAATCGGCTTTTAAACGAATTCCGCAATCTCAACCCGCGCGACGTGGGCGCATGGCCGTTGGCGCCGCGGGCGGCAGCCTTGATCGGCCTTTTTTCCGCCATTTTGCTCGCCGGCTGGTGGTTCGAATGGAACGAACAACTCGACACGCTGGCGGCCCGCCAGCAGGACGAGCAAAAGCTCAGGGACGAATTTGTCGCCAAGAAGACGCAGGCGGTCAACCTCGATCTGTACGTTCAGCAACTGAGCGACATCGACCGTTCGTTCGGCGCCTTGTTGAAGCAATTGCCCAACAAGTCGGAGGTTGAAGCGCTCTTGATCGAGATCAACCAGTCGGGCATGGGCCGCGGACTGCAATTCGACCTGTTCAAGCCGGGCGCTGAGGTGAGCAAGGATTTCTACGCCGAATTGCCGATCAATGTGCGGCTGACCGGAAGCTACCATGATTTCGGCGCCTTTGCCGGCGACATTGGCCGGCTGTCGAGAATTGTGACACTCAACAATGTCGCCATTACGGCCAATCCGCAGGCGAAAGACGGTAGCCTGGTCATGGACGCAGTCACCAAGACTTTCCGCTATCTCGACGAAGAGGAACTGGCCGCGAAAAGGAAGGCAGCTCAAGCCGCCAAGGGTGGAAAGAAATGAGAAAACTGGCCGTTGTATTAGCCAGCATTGCCGTCGTGGCGTGCTCGGGCGGAGACCATGAAGACTTGCGTCAGTGGATGAATAACGCCGCCAAAGACGCCAAGGGAAAAATCCCGCCGCTGCCCGAAGTCAAGCCGTACGAAGCCGCGCCGTATGACGTCAGCAATCTTATGGATCCGTTCAAGTCGGCAAAAATCGGCATTGAACAGAAAAAGAGCGGCGGCAGCGGTCTGCAGCCTGACATGGACCGCGTGCGCGAACCTCTCGAGGGCTATCCGCTCGAGTCGCTCAAATATGTCGGCGTAATGACAAAGAAAAACGTTTCGTATGCCATCATCCTGGCTGACGGCGCCTTGTATCAAGTGAGGACGGGGAACTATATGGGGCAGAATTTCGGAGTCATCACCAAGGTTTCGGAGACCGCGGCGACGCTGAAGGAACTTATCCAGGATTCGGCTGGTGACTGGGTTGAACGAGACAGTACGCTGCTGCTGCAGGGACAAGAGGGGAAAAAATGAACACCATCAACAAGTACTTGCTCGCTGTCATTGGCGCCATGGTTCTCGCCGTTTCTGCCGCAGGCGCGCAGGAAGCCGGACAGAATTCGATCGAATCGATGACCGTCGCCCAGCAAGGCGGCGTGATCAACGTGAAGCTTACGTTCAAGGACGCTTTGACGACGCCCCCTTACGGTTTCAGCGTCGCCAAACCGGCGCGCATCGCGTTGGATTTTCCGAACACGACGAACGGTCTGGGCAAAAATAGCCAAAGTTACAACGAAGGTGATCTGAAGAGCGCCAATATCGTTCAGACCGATGGCCGTACGCGCCTTGTTCTCAATCTTAACCAGGCGATGACCTACGAAACGACGATTGACGGATCGAGCCTGTTGCTCACTCTGGTGCCGAGTGTCACGCGCGGCGTGCCGGTGCAGGTCGAGCACTTTTCACCGGCCCCCGTGGCACCAGTTGCCAACAGCGTTCGCGATATCGCCTTTCGTCGCGGCAAGGACGGCGAGGCGCGAATTACCGTCGATCTGAGCGATGCCAATGCCGGCATCGATATACGACAACAAGGGCAGAATCTGGTCGTCGATTTCGTCAAGGTCAGCGTTCCCGAGGGCCTGCGCAAGCGCCTTGATGTTACTGATTTCGCGACGCCGGTCGTTTCGCTCAACACCATTCAACAAGGCGCCAACGCGCGCATGACGATCACGCCGCGCGGCTTGTGGGAGCACAACGCCTATCAGACCGACAATCAGTTCGTGATCGAGGTTAAACCGGTCATCGAAAACCCCAATAAGCTGGTGCAAGGCTCGCGTGGCGGCTATCAGGGAGAGAAACTTTCGCTCAATTTCCAGAACGTCGAAGTCCGGCGACTGCTGCAAGTCATCGGTGAATTCACCGGCATGAATATGGTGGTCAGCGATTCCGTCGGCGGTGCCATTACCCTGATCCTCAAGGACGTTCCCTGGGACCAGGCGCTCGATATCATCCTTCAGCAAAAAGGCCTCGACATGCGCAAGAATGGCAATGTCATTCTGATTGCGCCGCGCGAAGAAATCGCCACCAAGGAAAAACTCGAGTTCGAATCGAAGGTCCAGATCAGCGACCTCGAGCCCTTGCGCACCGAAAGCTTCCAGATGAACTACATCAAGGCCGCCGACGTGCAAAAGCTGCTCGTCGACCCGAAGCAGACGCTGCTTTCCAAGCGTGGCAGCGCGCTGCTCGACGAGCGCTCGAACATGATGTTCGTCAAGGACACGCCCAGCCGTCTCGAGGATGTGCGCGAGATGATCGCCAAAGTCGATACACCGGTGCGTCAGGTGATGATCGAAGCGCGCATCGTTGAAGCCGGCGATAGCTTCGCCAAGAATCTTGGTGTTCGCTTTCGCACCGGCGCGTCAATAGTAGCAGCCAATGCCGGCGGCGGTTTCACGACCACGCCGTCGACGACGCTGGGGGCGATCAACACGACTCTGCGCACAAGCACGATGGGTGCCGTCAATCTACCCGCGACGCCAAGAGCGGGAACAGCCGGAACCTTTGATCTGACCTTGTTCAACAGCAGTTATACGCGCTTCCTCAGCGCCGAAATCTCGGCGCTTGAAGCCGACGGGCGAGGCAAGGTCATTTCGAGTCCACGCGTCATGACGGCCAACCAGATCGAGGCGATCATCGAGCAGGGCGTTGAAATTCCTTACCAGCAGGCGACGAGTTCGGGCGCAACCAGCGTGTCGTTCCGCAAGGCCAACCTGTCGTTGAAAGTCAAGCCGCAGATCACACCGGACGGCCGCATCACGATGACGCTCGACATCAACAAGGACACGCCCAATACCCGCCTGTCGACGGGTGCCGGGGTGGCGATCGACACCAAGCACGTGAAGACCGAAGTGCTCGTCGAGAACGGTGGAACAGTGGTTATTGGCGGCATCTATACTCAGGAGACACGCGACAACACGCAGCGCATTCCTTTCTTTGGCGATCTGCCGTACATCGGCTGGCTGTTCAAGAACCGCGAATGGATCGACGACAAGACCGAGTTGCTCGTCTTCATCACGCCACGCATCGTCGCCGAAACGTTGTCGGTGCGCTGAGCGTCGGCGCAGGGACAAAAAAGCCGGCTTTTCAGCCGGCTTTTTTGCGCCCTTTGCGCGCCTGAATGCTGCGGTAGAATGTCGAAGTGGATAAACAATACGTAACGAACAACGTCTATCTGGTTGGGTTGATGGGCGCCGGCAAGACGACCATTGGTCGATCGCTGGCCAAACGTCTGAATCTCGACTTTCTCGATTCGGACCGGGAAATCGAAGCACGCACCGGGGTCACGATACCAACGATCTTCGAAATCGAGGGCGAGGAGGGTTTTCGTAAACGGGAGGCGCAGATGATCGCCGACCTGTCGCGCTTGCGCGGACGGGTCGTCGCCACCGGCGGCGGCGTCGTCCTCCGTGAAGAAAACCGCGCGACGTTGCGCACCAACGGTTTTGTTGTTTATCTGAACGTCGCGCCGCAAACGCTTTGGGAGCGCACACGCAACGATCGCAACCGTCCGCTGCTCCAGGTCGCCGATCCACTGCTTAAGCTTAAAGAACTCTACGCCGAGCGCGACCCGCTCTATCGGGAAGTCGCCGACCTCATAATCGACAGTAGCCGGATCAACGCCCAGGGCGTTCTGCAACTCTTGCTCAAGGAAGTGGGTGAACGGTGGAAACCCTGAATGTCTCCCTCGGCGGACGGACCTACCCGATCCATATTGGCGGCGGGCTCATCGAACGCAGCGAACTGCTGCTACCCCATCTGCGCCAGCCGAAAGTGGCCATCGTCAGCAACACGACGGTTGCCGCCTTGTACCTCGCGCGCTTCGTCAATTCCCTGCGCGCTGCCGGCATCGACGTCGCCGAAGTTATCCTGCCCGACGGCGAGCAGTTCAAGAACTGGCAAACGCTCAACGAGATATTCGATGCCTTGCTCGAGCGGCGCTGCGAGCGCTCGACCACGCTGATCGCCCTCGGTGGCGGCGTCGTCGGTGATATGACCGGGTTTGCCGCGGCCTGCTATCAGCGCGGCATGCCGTTTATCCAGGTGCCGACCACGCTGCTCGCGCAGGTGGACTCGTCGATCGGCGGAAAAACCGCGATCAACC
>JBBRXI010000246.1:0-4488 GCA_038248575.1 Burkholderiales bacterium
AGCAGCGAATGTTCCCGCGCCAGTTCGATAATGAGTTCGCGGTCGATCGGTTTGACGAATCGCATATTGGCCACTGTCGCGTCAAGCTCTTCGGCGGCGGCGAGCGCTGGCGTCAGCATGCTGCCGAAAGCGAGCAGCGCGACGCCCTTGCCGCGTCTGCGGATCTCGCCGCGGCCGACCGGCAAGGCGAGCAGTGCCTGATCGACAGGCACGCCGGCGCCGGCGCCGCGCGGGTAGCGGACAGCACTTGGCCCGTCGAGGCCAAACGCTGTGGTGAGCATTTTCCGGCACTCGTTTTCGTCGGCCGGCGCCATGATCACCAGATTCGGAATGCAGCTCAGGTAGGAGAGGTCGAAGGTGCCGTGGTGGGTCGGGCCGTCGGCGCCGACCAGGCCGCCGCGGTCGAGCGCGAAAACGACCGGCAGCTTTTGCAACGCAACGTCGTGGACGAGCTGATCGTAGCCGCGCTGCAAGAAAGTCGAGTAGATCGCGAGCACCGGGCGCATGCCCTCGCAGGCGAGGCCGGCGGCAAAGGTCACGGCGTGCTGTTCGGCGATGCCGACGTCAAAGTAACGCTCGGGAAACGCTGCGGCAAAGCGCATCATTCCCGAACCCTCGCCCATCGCCGGCGTGATCGCCACGAGGCGGTCGTCGGCCGCCGCCATGTCACACAGCCAGTCGCCGAAGACCTGGGTGTAGGTTGGCTTGCCGCTGGTCTTGGTCCCTTCGATACCGACTTCGGGCGCGAATTTCGACACCCCGTGGTAGAGGATCGGATCGGCCTCGGCGAGCTTGTATCCCTGGCCCTTGCGCGTGATGACGTGGAGGAATTGCGGGCCCTGGAGCTTCTGCAAGTTCTGCAGCGTCGGCACCAGCGAATCGAGGTCGTGGCCGTCGATTGGGCCGATGTAGTTAAAGCCGAGTTCCTCGAACAGCGTTCCCGGCGTCAGCAGGCCCTTGACGTGTCCCTCGAAGCGGTTGGCAAATTCGAGCAGCGTCGGCGAAACGCCAAGGACTTTCTCGCCGGCCTTGCGCGCCGCGTTGAAGGCGCTGCCCGAAAAGAGGCGCGCCAGATAACGGTTGAAAGCGCCGACCGGCCGCGATATTGACATGTCGTTGTCGTTGAGAACGACGAGCATGTCGGCGTCGGCGACGCCGGCGTTGTTCATCGCCTCGAAAGCCTGGCCGGCCGACATCGCGCCGTCGCCGATAATGGCTACGGTGCGCCGGCTCTCGCCCTTGAGCTTGCTTGCCAGCGCCATGCCGAGCGCGGCCGAAATCGACGTCGATGAGTGGCCGACGCCGAAGGTGTCGTAGGCGCTCTCGCTGCGCTTGGGAAAACCCGAGACACCGTGGTGCGCGCGCAGCTTGGCCATTCCCGCGCGCCGCCCGGTGAGCACCTTGTGCGCGTAGGTCTGGTGGCCGACGTCCCACACCAGGCGATCGGCCGGCGTGTCGAACACGTAGTGCAGGGCGACGGTCAATTCGACCGTTCCCAGGTTCGACGAAAGATGGCCTCCGGTGCGCGATACCGATTCGACGAGAAAGCTGCGCAGTTCATCGGCAAGTTGCGGCAATTGTTTTCGCTCGAGCTTGCGCAACTCGGCTGGTTCGCTGATGGTGTCGAGCAGAGGATAGACGGTCATTGTGGTCGGGGTCCGGCGTGGTGAGGTGTGTTTCGGTCGCACGCGGCGGCCGGCGAGCAGCGCTTAAAAGTTGCGGCGGGTAATGAAATCGGTCAGTTCGAGCAGGCGCTGCGCGCGCGCGCCAAAAACGGCGAGTGCGTCTACCGCCTGCTCGCGCAGGTCGTCGGCGAATTCGCGCGCGCGCTCGAGGCCGATCAGGCTGACGTAGGTCGGCTTGTCGGCGGCGGCGTCCTTGCCGGCCGTCTTGCCGAGCGTCGCCGTGCTCGCCGTGCAGTCGAGGATGTCATCGACCACCTGAAACAGCAAGCCAGCGCGTTTGGCGAAGCGATCGAGAGCGACGCTCGCCGCTTCGCCGAGCGGCTCGCCGCAGAGCGCGCCGAGCATCACCGCGGCACGGATCAGGGCGCCCGTTTTCAGCGCGTGCATGAGTTCGAGTTCGGGTTGATTGAGTTCGCGCCCGACCGCGTCAAGATCGATCGCCTGACCGCCGGCCATGCCCAGCGAACCGCTCGAAAACGCCAGCAGGCGAACCATTTCGAGCTGGCGTTCGGGGTTTTCCGCGTGGCCGCCGAAATCCGGGCGGGCGAGCAATTCGAAAGCCAGCGATTGCAGGCTGTCGCCGACGAGCAACGCGGTCGGCTCGTCGTACTCGACATGACAGGTCGGCCGGCCACGACGCAGCACGTCGTCGTCCATGCACGGCAGATCGTCATGGACGAGCGAATAAGCGTGGATCAGTTCGACGGCACAGGCGACGACCTCGATGCGCTCGGCTGGCGCAGCCGACAGTTCGCCGGCCGCGAAGGCGAGCAGCGGGCGAACGCGCTTGCCGCCGTTGAGACTGGCGTAGCGCATCGCCTGGTGCAGGCGGGCGGGCGTCGCTTCGGCCGGCGGCAGATGGCGCGAGAGCGCCGCTTCAACGCGTGCCTGGACGGCGCGCGTCCAGTCGGCGAAGGGCGCACGGAGCGGGTCGGCAGAACGGCTTGTGCTCACTTGCCCTCACCTGGCGCCGAGTCCACCGGCTGGTCGCCGTCGGGGGCTGCGAAATCGCGCAGAACACCGCTCTCGAGCACCTCTATTTTTCGCTCGGCGTCGGCCAGCTGCTGCTGGCAGTGCGTGAGCAATTCGCTGCCGCGCCGGTAGGCGGCAATCGATTCTTCGAGTGGCAGGCGGCCGCCTTCCATGGTCCGGACAATCTGTTCGAGTTCGGCGAGGGCCGTCTCAAACTTGAGTTCGTTGGGCGTTGGCATCGTCATTTCGGTAACGCCGACGGCTCGGTCGGCAGGGTTGGATGGCGCCATGGGGAGTCGTTTGGACCAAACCGGGGAAAATAGCGCAAGAAGGGTCCCGCGGTCAATGCGGACTGCCGCAAAGCCGCTGCGCGAAGCGCTGCGCGGCGCCAAAACGGCTAGAATACCGGCTTTACTTTTTCGCTCGTCGGGGCTTTCGGGTATGCGCAACAGCGCGACGCCGAGCCCGCGTTCGCCATTGCCGATGCAATCCTTGTGGATGATCGTTGCCAGCTTTTTCTTTGCCGCGATGGGCGTTTGCGTCAAACTTGCCGGCGATCTGTTCTCGGCCCCGGAAGCCGTTTTTTACCGCAGCAGCATCTCGCTGGTGATGATGTTCTGCATCGTCCGGCTGCGCGGCGTGCCGCTCGCGACCCCGCACTGGCGCTTCCAGCTGTGGCGCAGCGCCAGCGGCTTCTGCTCGCTGCTGCTTTACTTTTACGCGCTCTCGATGTTGCCGCTGGCCAGCGCCGTGACGCTCGCTTATACCTCGCCGCTGTTTCTGGCCGCCTATCTCGGCTGGTTCGGCAAGGCGCGCCTGCATGGCGGCATGCTCGCCGCACTCGTGCTCGGTTTTGTCGGCGTCGCACTGCTGCTGCGGCCAACGCTCGACGCTGGTCGCTGGCTCGGCGGCGTGCTCGGACTGATGAGCGGCATGATGGCCGGCATGGCGTATTACAACGTCAAAGAGCTTGGCGAACGCGGCGAAAACGAGGAGCGCACGGTATTCTATTTTTCCCTGTTGTGCACGGTCGTGAGCGGTGCCTGGATGGTCGTCGCCGAAATGCACCCCATCGATCTTAAGGGTGGGCTCTTGCTACTCGGCATTGGCGGCTTCGGGACGATTGCCCAGCTGGCGATGACGAGGGCCTACAAGCGCGGAAACGCACTCATGGCAGCGAGCCTGGCCTACTCGACGGTGATTTTCGCCAGTCTGTTCGGCATGCTCATCTGGCGCGAGACGCTGTCACCGGGCGCCTGGCTGGCGATCGCGCTGATCGTCGCGAGCGGGGTCGTATCGAGCTGGCTATCGCGCGCCAATCCGGCCGAACAGGACTGATGCTACACTGCGCACGACCACCGAGGAGACCGTCATGATCGTAACCCAGCACCAGTCCCGACGCGTAGAAGTGACCGTGTACGCCGAATTTACGCTCGCCGACTTTAAGGAGTTCGAAGCGCTGGTCAACTACAAGGTCAAGTTCGAGGGACCCGTTGACCTGCTCTTCGATCTGCGCGAAATGGCCAAGTTCACCGTCGACGTCGCCTGGGAGGACATCGTTTTCGCGCGCGCGCATGCCAACGACTTCCGGCGTATCGCGGTGCTTACCGAAAGCCAATGGGTCGCCTGGAGCGCCTGGCTGTCGCATATTTTCATCCACGCCGACCTGCAGGTCTTCGACAATGAAGCCGAGGCGCGCGCCTGGCTTGACGTGAATGAGCCCGCAGCATGAGTTTGTCGACGCTGGTCTCGTGCGCAACGCTCGCCGAACACCTGAACGATCCCGACTGGCGCATCTTTGACTGCCGTCATCAACTCGCCGACCTCGACT
>JBBRXI010000247.1:0-4452 GCA_038248575.1 Burkholderiales bacterium
GCTGGCCGTTCGAGAGCCCGACCCGTGTCGGGCTCTTTGTCGACCATCCTTGCCGCGCCGCTTTGGGCAGGGTGATGCCAGCGGGAGATAAAATAATGATGGAATCTTTAAAAATGTTGCCAGTGTTCTCTGCGCGATTCGGTTGAAGGAGCGACGAGAATGAGCGCTAGCGATGAACAGATGGACAAGGCAAGGCTGCCCGGGGAAACCGGCTTCTGCGTCGTCATCCTGTTGTTCAGTGTGACGTTTCTCTACCTGTCGTACAGAATTTCCGGATTTTCCTCGTGGACTTCCGCCGGATCCTTGCCGATGGGAACGACCCTGGTCATGACCGTGGCCGCGATCGTGATTCTTTTCAGGGAATTGGCCAAGCCGGCGCCGCAACTCACGCGGGGCGAGTCGCTGACGCGCGGCTTCTTCGCGCAGGTTTTTCCGCTGCGGCACATCGTTTTCATCGCCGTGCTCATCGCCTATATGTTCCTCCTTGATCCACTGGGCTTTATCACCGACTCCTACCTGTATCTGATCGCCAGCAGCCTGGTGCTCGGCGAACGCAGGGTTGTGCGTTTGATCGTTGTCAATGCGCTGTCCTTGGCGGCGGTGTATCTCGTTTTCCAGACCGCATTTTCGGTGGTTCTGCCTACGGGCCCGGTCGAGGCTTTGTTTCGATGAGCGACTTTCTGACCAACTTCGCCTATTTCGGGATGAGCTTTACCGATCCGTATCTGGCTTTCCTGACCGCTGCGGGCGTATTTGCCGGCATTTACGTCGGCGCGATTCCCGGGCTGTCGGTGACGATGGCCGTCTCGATCCTTATTTCGTTCACGTTCAAGTGGCAGGTTAACGAGGCCTTGGCGCTGATCGCCGGGATCTACTACGGCGGCGTGTACGGCGGTTCGCGCAGCGCGATCCTGATCAACGTACCGGGAGCGCCGGCGGCGATCGCTTCGGCACTCGACGGCTATCCGCTGGCCAAACGTGGCGAAGCCGGGCAGGCCATCGGTCTGACGACGGTCATGGGCGTCTTCGGCGGAATCATTGGCGTGATCTGTCTGGCCGTCGGAGCGCCGATGCTGTCCCAGTTGGCACTGAGCTTCGCGCCGCGCGACTATATGATGCTGGCGATCTGGGGATTGCTCCTGATCGGCAGTCTGTCAGGCGGAATGATGGCCAAAGGGATTTTTGCCGGCGCATTGGGCGTTCTCTTCGGGACGATGGGGCTTGACCCGCTGACCGCCGAGCCGCGCTTTACCTTTGGCCTGGTGCAACTGACCGCCGGCGCGCCGTATGTGGCGGCGATGATCGGGCTGTTCGGCGTCTCCGAAGTGCTGGTGCAATTGCATGAACTGCACTTCCCGACCGTCAAGCAGAAGGTCGACAAGTTATTTCCGCCGTGGAAGTTGATCAAGAAACACCTGCCGCTGGCCTCGCGCTGCTCGCTGCTTGGCGTGGTGATCGGCGCGCTTCCGGGCGCCGGCGGCGACATCGCCGCGCTGATGGCGTACGACCATGCCAAACGCACCACCAAGAATCCGGAACGCCCGTTCGGCGAGGGCGCCTGGGAAGGCATCGTGGCGCCCGAGGCGGCGGCGGTCGGCTCAGTCGGCGGCTGCTATATCCCGATGCTGACGCTGGGCATTCCAGGCGATGCGGTTACCGCGGTGATCATCGGGGCGCTCTACATCCACGGCTTGCGGCCCGGGCCGATGATGTTGATCGAGACGCCGCATCTGTTCTGGTTTACCGTCGGTAACGTCCTGCAGTCGTGTATCTGGCTGGGCATCTTCGGTTTCATGGGAATCAAGCTGTTCGCCAAGATCGTCGAAATTCCCAAGTCGTCGCTGTTGCCGATGATCGTCGTGCTCTCGGCTGTCGGTGCCTACGCGATCGAGAACAACCCGGTGCACATCTACTGGATGCTTGGCTTCGGCGTCTGCGGCTACTTTTTGAAGATGTACGGTTTCCAGGTCGGACCGGTCATTCTCGGCATCATCCTCGGGCCGCTGCTCGACAACAACTATCGTCGGGCGATGATTTCGGCGGGCGAATCGCCGGCCCAGTTCCTGTCCGAATTCTTGACCTCGCCGGTGTCCCTGGTGCTGGTGATCCTGCTCACGCTTACCGTGCTCAGCCAGACTCGATACTGGGCTAGACTGACCGGCTTGTTCAGGCGAAGGAGCGCCTAGTCCACTGGCCGGCGCACGGCCCTGGGATGGTGTTGGCGAATGCTCAAAAAACCATGACTGCACACCCGCGCGAATATCAGCATCCCGCCCTCGTCCATCCCTTTCCCGACTATCCGGCGCCGGGAACGACGATCGAGGTAGCGCCCGGGATCCACTGGCTGAGCACGCCGCTGCCCTTTCGCCTGCGCGCGATCAATCTCTATCTGCTCGAAGAACGCGACGGCTGGACGATTATTGACTGTGGCTATGCGCGCCCCGACGTGCGCGCGCAGTGGGAGGCGGTATGGGCCGGGACGCTCGGCGGCAAGCCGGTGACGCGTCTGATCGTGACGCATTTTCACCCCGACCACATCGGCAATTCGGCGTGGATCGCCGAGCGCTGGCAGGTCAGGCCGACGATGACGCAGGGCGAGTGGCTGACCGCGCATCTCGCGCTGCGCGACCGCGACGCCGAGCACCGCGAAGCGCTCTATCACTTTTATCGCGCCAACGGCCTCGACGCCGAGCGCGAGCAGGTACTACGCGCCGGCATCGTGCCTTATTCGAGCGGCGTCGAGTTGCCGGCATCGTTCAATCGCCTGATCGATGGCGACGAGCTGACGATCGGCGGCCGCCGTTGGCGCGTCATCGTCGGCGGCGGTCATTCGCCCGAGCACGCCTCGCTCTACTGCGATGATTGCGACGGCTGCGGCGTGCTCATCGCCGGCGACCAGCTGCTGCCCGAAATCACGACCAACGTCAGCGTCTGGCCGGGCGAGCCCGACGCCGACGCGCTTGGCCATTTTCTCGCTAGCCAGGAGCGCTTCGCCGAAATCCTGCGCCCCGACACGCTGGTCCTGCCGGCTCACCGCCGGCCATTTCGCGGTGTCCATGCGCGCATCGAAGAACTCAGGCGGCATCACCGCGAACGCCTGGCGACGCTGCTCGGCATTCTCGAGCATGGGCCGTTGTCCGCCGGCGAACTGGTGCCGCATCTCTTCACGCCCGGGCTCGACGGCCACCAGACGATGTTCGCGATGGGCGAAGCGCTCGCCCACTTGAACTATCTGCTGCATCGCGGCAAGCTGGCGCGCTTCGTCGAGGGCGGGCGCACGCGCTTTCGTCTGGCCGGGCCGCTGCCGGCGCCGAGCATTTGATCTTTCACTGATCTTCACTTCGGAGAAAAACATGGAATTGCAGACTGGCCCTAGTCGTTGCGCCACCACCCACTGCATTGAGGCCGCGCGATGAGCGGCGCCGGCCCGACCTGCCTTGCCGTCGGCGAGAGCGCCGAATTTACCAAGACGTTGTCGGCGCAGGACATCGCGACCTTTGCCGAGATCAGCGGCGACCACGACCCGGTGCACACCGACGCGGCCTACGCGGCGACCACCGCCTTCGGGCGCATCATCGCCCACGGCGCGCTGGTCATGGGCCTGCCCTCGGCGACCGCGGCCATGATCTCCCGGCGCTCGGTCGAACGCGGCGCGCGCGGCACGCCGGTGTCGGCCGGCTACGATCGCATCCGCTTTACGCGCCCGGTTTTTGCCGGCGACACGCTGACCGCACGCTACACGATAGAGACCGTCGACGACGACGCCGGTCGCACCCAGGGCAAGGTCGTCGTCAGCAATGGCGCGGGCGAGGTCTGCCTCGTGGCGACGCACATCCTGGTCTGGGTCGTGCCGAGCTAAGCCGGGCTGAAACGAAGGCAAACCCACCGCAGAGGTGCCCCGCAGGAAATCCCCTTGGGGGGCGTAGAGGACGGCGAGGAAAGGCAGAGAAAAGCGTTGAGAGATCTTTAGCGTGGTTTTTCTCGCAACGCTCTCCTCTGCGTCGCCTCTGCGCCTCTGCGTCTCTGCGGTGGGCTGTTTTCCCGCCGCTGCCCTCACCGCTTGGAGGTGCATTTGACACGTCGGTTGAACCGGTTCAAGCTGGCGCCGTGAACTTCTGAACGGACCGATTCATGAGCAAAACCTGTCTGATTACCGGCGCCTCGCGCGGCATCGGCTTTGCGACGGCGGTCGCCCTCGCCGAAGAAGGCTTCGACATCGCCGCGCTGGCGCTGCCCGACGGCGAACGGATGACCGAGTTGCGGCAAAAAGTCGAGGCGCTCGGGCGGCGTTTTGCCGCCTACGAGTTCGATCTTGGCGTGCTCGAACAACACGCGCCGGTGATCGACCAAGTGCTCGCGACCTTCGGGTCTATCGACTGCCTGGTCAACGACGCCGGCGTATCGGTATTGAGCCGTGGCGACCTGCTCGACGTGTCGCGCGAAAGTTTCGAC
>JBBRXI010000248.1:0-4413 GCA_038248575.1 Burkholderiales bacterium
AGGGAGAGGTCGCATCAATCAATCACGGTTCTGTTTGCCGAATACGTCCATGCGGAAATTCGTCCGTCTCGTCGTTGAGGCATTTTTCCAAGTGAGGAGATACAAATGAAGGTTTCACAACGTGTAGCACAACTGATCGCGGTTGTAGGACTTGGCATTTCGTTCGCAGCACACGCGCAGACTGTACTCAAGATTGGCTGGACCAACGCCATCGACTCACATTACGGTGTTGGCGTGACAACCTTTGGTGACGAGGTAGCTAAACGCACCAACGGCCGCTACAAGCTCAAGTACTTCCAGATGGGTGCCCTGGGCGGCGAGCGTGAAATGCTCGAAGCCGTGCAACTCGGCACGCAGGATATGATCATTACTTCGACCGGTCCGGTCGGCAATTTCGTTGCCGAGACACGCATTGTCGATATTCCTTTCCTGTTCCGTGATTATGCCCATGCCCGCAAAGTGCTCGACGGCCCGATCGGACAGGAGATCCTAACCAAGTTCCCGGCCAAGGGGCTGGTCGCGATCAGCTGGATGGAAAACGGCTTCCGCCATGTCACCAACAGCAAGCATCCAATCAAGACTCCGGAAGACCTCGCCGGCCTGAAAGTTCGCACGATGGAAAACAAGGTGCACATGCAGGCCTTTAAGACCTTGGGTGCACTGCCGACGCCGATGAACATGAACGAAGTGTTTACCGCGCTGCAGACGGGAACTGTCGATGGGCAAGAGAACCCGATTCCGGTCATCCTCTCCAACAAACTGTACACCGTGCAGAAGTACGTTTCGCTGACCAGCCACGTGTATTCGCCGGCGTTGCTCATCATCAACAAAGGCATCTGGGACAAGATGAGCGCTGCCGATAAAACCGCCTTCCATGAAGCCGCGAAAATCGCCCTGGTCGCCAACCGCAAGAAGGTCAATGACGACGAAGCCAATGGCATCGCCATCATGGAGAAGGCCGGAACGCTGGTTAACAAGGTCGACACCGCGCTGTTCCAGAAGGCCGTCGCTCCGGCCTACGTAGACTTCGGCAAGGAATACGGCGCCGACAATATCAAGAAGATCCAGGCCGTCAAGTAACTCGCATAACGTAGTTTTCTGAAAGGCCCGGGCCGGCACGTCATCGTGTCGCCCGGGGCAAACCCATGAGAAGTCTCTTTTTAGCGTTTGAGCGTCGCCTGACCAATATGATCCTGCACACCGCGTGCGTGTTTCTCGCGATCGCTTCGATTCTCGGTTTCTATCAGGTACTTACGCGTTTTCTCTTCAATCAGCCGTCGACCTGGACCGAAGTGTTGATCCGGTTGGTCATCATCTGGATGGTGATGTTCGGAGTGGTTGTCGCTTTTCGCGAGGGCGCGCAGGTATCGGTTGATCTGATGTTCCGCAAGAGTGGCCGCTTTCAGCGCCAATTGCATTTGTTGATCACCATCGTCTCCGTGCTCTTTCTGTCGGTCCTCATCTGGTATGGCATCGAAATTTCCTGGCGGGTGCGCTTCCAGGAAGTCGCCGCGATGGAGTTTCTGCCGATGAGCGTTGGTTATGCCGCGCTGCCGGTCGGCTCGGTTTTCGCGATCATCGCCGTCATCGCCAATTTCCTTGACCCGCGGCACGCCGGGCTCGATACACAGAACTGACGCGGTAGCCGGCCGTCGAGCAGATAGAACACTCAGGAGTCGAAATGTCCGCCGCAATGTTTGTATCGATGATCATCTTTTTCGCCTTTAGCGTGCCGATTGCGGTCGCCATCGGTTTCGCCAGCATTACCGGGATTCAGCTTTTTGGCAGCGTGCCGATGCTGGTCGTGCCCAAGGAAATGTTCTCGGCGATCGACAAGTTCGCGCTCGGCGCCATTCCCTTCTTTATTCTGGCCGGCAACCTAATGGAAGTCGGCGGCATCTCGAACCGCCTGGTCAATTTTGCCAAGTCCATCGTCGGCGGGCTGCAGGGCGGACTGGCGATGACCTGCGTCATGACCTGCATGATCTTTGCGGCGGTTTCGGGGTCGAGTGTCGCGACGACCTTCGCGATCGGCGCGATCCTCATCCCGGCCCTGATCCGGCATGGTTATCCAACCAACTTCGCGGCGGCACTGCAGGCTACAAGTGCCGAACTCGGTGTCATCATCCCGCCGTCGATCCCGATGATTCTCTATGGGGTGTCGGCGGAGGTATCGATCAGTGAACTCTTCATTGCCGGCATTGGTCCTGGCATTCTGATCGGCGGCACTCTGATGTTTTTCGTCTGGTGCTGGTCAAAGTACAAGGGCTACGGCAAGGACGACCACCTTGGCCGCATGACCTTCACGCACGCGACAAAGGAAGCAGCGCTTGCGCTGATGATGCCGGTGATCATTCTCGGCGGTATCTACGGCGGAATCTTTACGCCGACCGAGGCGGCAGTCGTCGCCGTGTTCTATGCGCTGATCGTCGGTTTGTTCATCTATCGGGAAATCAAAGTCAAGGATCTCTACCCGATTTTCAAGAAATCAGTGATTTCTTCGGCGGTGATCATGTTCATCATCGCCAACGCCGGATTGTTTGGTTTTCTGATCACCCGTGCCGGCGTGCCGGAGGCGATTGGCGTGTTTCTCAAGGCACACCTGGAATCGCCAGGAATGTTCCTGCTTGGTATTAATGTAGCCTTGTTCTGTATCGGAATGTTCATCGAGACGTCAGCGTCAATTATCGTTTTGGCGCCGATCTTGGTGCCCGTCGCCATCAAATTCGGTATCGATCCGGTGCATTTCGGCACGATCATGGTCGTCAATCTCGCACTCGGCATGATCACGCCGCCGTTCGGCGTGAACTTGTTTGCCGCGTGCACGGTCGCCAAAATTTCGCTCGACAAGATCATCCGCGAACTCATCCCGTTCGTCCTCGTGATCGTGACCTGTCTGATGGTCATCACCTATGTGCCGCAGCTGTCCTTGTTCCTGCGCGATCTCGTCTATGCGAAATAAACTCGTCCCATCCTCTGGAGAGAAGCAATGAGCGCTAATAACAAAATGCCGGTTGGCGTTATCGGCCTCGGCGCCATGGGCATGGGCGTCGCCATGTCGCTCTTGCGCGCCGGCTTCGAAGTGCATGTCTGCGACCTGCGCGCCGAAGCCGTGCAAAAAGTGGTTGATGCAGGAGGCGTCGCCGCCGCATCGCCGGCCGCGCTGGGGCCGCTCGTCGATGTGCTGATCACGGTCGTCGTCAATGCCGACCAGACCGAAGCCGTGCTCTTCGGCGAGAACGGCGCCGTGGCGATGATGAAACCCGGTTCGCTGGTCATCGCCAGCGCGACGGTGTCGCCCGAGTTCGCCAAGGCGCTCGGTAAACGCTTGAACGACGCCGGTCTGCTGATGCTCGACGCGCCGATTTCGGGCGGTGCGGCGAAAGCCGCGGCTGGCGAAATGACGATCATGACCGCCGGCGTGCCGGCCGCTTACGCCCAATGCGAAGCGGTTCTCGAAGCGATTGCCGGCAAGATTTATCGCCTCGGCGACGAAGTCGGTCCCGGCTCGGTCGTCAAGATGGTCAACCAGCTCCTCGCTGGCGTGCATATCGCCGCCGCCGGCGAAGCGATGGCGCTGGCGATCAAGGCCGGCGCCAACCCCGACCAGGTTTATGAAGTAATCACCAACAGCGCCGGCAATTCGTGGATGTTCGAGAACCGCGTTCCGCACATCCTGGCCGGCGATTACACGCCGCTCTCGGCGGTGAACATCTTCATCAAGGACCTCGGCATCGTTCTCGATTACGCCAGGAAAAACGTTTTCCCGCTGCCGCTCTCGGCGACCGCGCACCAGATGTATCTGCAAGCGTCGGCCGCCGGCCACGGCGGCGAGGACGATTCGGCGGTGATCAAGAATTTCCCGGGGATCGAATTGCCGGCGAAGAAATAAACCACAAAAAATAAGGAGTTCATCATGGCTGTTCTCTTGGGTTGCATCGCCGACGACTTTACCGGCGGCACCGACCTCGCCGGCATGCTGGTGAAAGCCGGCATGCGCACCGTGCAGATGATCGGCGTTCCGCAGGAGCCGATCGGCGACGATATCGACGCCGTCGTCATCGCGCTCAAATCGCGCACTTCGCCGGCAGAAGAGGCTGTCGCCGAATCGCTTGCCGCGCTGCGCTGGCTACAGAAAGCCGGCTGCCGGCAGTTCTATTTCAAGTACTGCTCGACTTTTGACTCGACGGCCAAGGGTAATATCGGCCCGGTCGGCGAAGCACTGATGGAAGCGCTCGGTAGCAAGTTCACGATTGCCTGTCCGGCTTTCCCGGTCAACGGGCGGACGATCTACAAGGGTCATCTTTTTGTCGGCGATATATTGCTCTCCGATTCAGGCATGCGTCATCATCCGCTGACGCCGATGACCGACGCCAGCCTTGTCCGCGTCCTGCAATCGCAGGTCAAGGGCAA
>JBBRXI010000249.1:0-4385 GCA_038248575.1 Burkholderiales bacterium
AGTTGAAGCCGATCGGCGCGAAGACGACGGCCAGTGCCTTGCCCATTATTCCGGCGAGGCTGTATTCGATCGGCGCTCCACTGGCGCCGAGGGGTGGCGCCGGGAAGCTGGCGAGAAACCACAGCAACAGGGTGAGAATCAGGATGATTCCGCCAACGCGTCTGACAAAATTCGTGATCCGTTGCCAGAGGCCGATGGCGACGTTGCGCACGGTCGGCACATGATAGCTCGGCAGTTCCATCATCAGCGGACGAACGTGCCGACCAGCCATCGTGAAGCGTTTGAGCACCCAGGCGACAGCGAGCGCGGCGGCGACGCCCACAAGGTACAGGCCGAACAGCACCAGTCCCTGCAATTCGACGCGTCCCCAGACTTCCCGCTGCGGGATGAAGGCGCCGATGAGCAGCGCGTAAACCGGAAGGCGCGCCGAGCAGGTCATCAGCGGCGCAATCATGATCGTCACCAGCCGGTCGCGCGGATTGGCGATCGTGCGCGCCGCCATGATCCCCGGAATGGCGCAGGCGAAGCTTGAGAGCAGCGGGATGAACGAGCGTCCGGAGAGGCCGACACCGCCCATCAGGCGGTCGAGCAGGAAGGCGGCGCGCGGCAGGTAACCCGATTCCTCGAGCACCAGGATAAAGAAATAGAGGATGACGATCTGCGGCAGAAAGACAAGAACGCCGCCGGCGCCGGCGATGATGCCATCGACGGCAAGACTTCTCACCCAGCCCTCGGGCAAGATCGCCGAGGCGCTCTGGCTCACCGCCGCGGTCAGCGCCTTGATCAGCGTCATCGGCGCTTCGGCCCACGAGAAAACGGCCTGGAAGACGAAGAACAGGATCGCCGCGAGAAGCAGCGGACCGATCACCGGATGCAAGACGACGCGATCGATGCGATCGCTCGCCGTATGCTGGACGATGTCGTCAAGACCCAGGCGCTGCAGCATGGCGCGCACGACGACATGGTCGGACTCGTGGGCCGGCCCGTCGGCGCTCGCCGCACGCGCCGCGTCGCGTTGCGGTCCGTGCACAAAGCCGTGCCAGATTTTGGGATCGTCGAACAGCGCCAGCAGCGCTTCGGCACCGGCGCTCTGGATGGCGACCGTGCTGACGACCGGCATGCCGAGTTCGCCGGCGAGCGCCTGCGCGTCGATGTAAATGCCGCGTTTTTCAGCCAGGTCAGCCATATTGAGCGCCACGACGCAAGGCATGCCGAGCCGTTTTACCGCGATTGCCAGACGCAGGTTGCGCCGCAGATTGGTCGCATCGACGACGCAGACAATCAGATCGGGGCGCTTCTCGCCGACCGCGCGACCGAACAGTACGTCGCAGGTGACGCGCTCGTCGGGCGAACGCGGATAGAGGCTGTAGGCCCCCGGCAAATCGAGCACACGCAAGGTCTTGCCGCCCGGCGTGGTGGCCCGGCCCTCCTTGCGCTCGACGGTTACACCGGCATAGTTGGCGACCTTCTGCCGGCTTCCGGTGAGCAGATTGAAAAGCGCCGTCTTGCCGCAGTTGGGATTGCCGACGAGGGCCAGCAGCGGGCCGCTCGGATAAAGATGAATGACCGCCTGATTCATGACGCGCGACCGATGTGCCCGGCTGCCGCGCTGACCTCGATGCACGCCGCTTCGGCACGGCGCAGGGCAAAAGTGGACTGGCCGACGCGCACGACGAGCGGATCGCCGCCGGGCAACCCGCGCGCCATCAACGTCACCTGCTCGCCGGCAACAAAGCCGATCTCCTCGAGCCAGCGCTGCCATTCGGGCGCGTTCGCTGGCGCGTGCACCTGTTGCACGATGAGCGCCTGACCGATCGCCGCGTGGTCGAGCGTGGCCACCGATATTTCGTTCATTGCCCCGATTACACGTCGCTTCCCAAAGGCCATCATGACCGCACCGAGATGACGCGCCAGGTCAGACCGGCGCTCGCCAAACGGTTGCGGGTCTGCGGCTGTTCGTCGTTCGACTGGCGGGCCAGTCCGAAAACCCCTTCATGACGCTCGGCGTGGAGGGCAAATTCGAGCTGTTGTGTTGCGCCGCCCTGCCTTCCGGTGGCGTCGGTGCGCACCGGCTGGTAGGCGAAAACGGGAAGCGTAGAGCAACTCATGGCCAGCATAACGGCTCGTCTGGCGTATTGCTTGAGCGCTTCGTGAAGCGTGCGACACATCGGCAAGACCCTTACGGAAGAATTGGTTTATGTTGAGAACGATTCGCATCTTACACGCGATTGGCTGGCAATTGAAGCGGTATTTTTACAACCTTGAAAACAGCTTCCTCGGCGTCCGGCTCGCCTGTTTTCATGTTCTTCCAGAGCGCGCAAGCACTCGCCGGAGCGACACGGTCCGCGCTGGCGGACGACGCTCAGAGCCGCCGCACCAGCCGGCGGGCGAAGACGGGTATACTTCGCTGCTCGCCTTTTTTCGGCCGAACGAACTCAAGCCAACAATGACCCAGAGTATCCTCCTCACCGTCGCCGCCATCGCCGCCAACGGCAACTCGCTGATTCCTCTGCCCGAGGCCTGGCTCGCCGAGACGCAGGCCGAGCTCGCGGTGGGTGAAACGGTTCTTGCCTGGCTGGCTATCGATCTCGACGGCGCGCTGCGTTTCGCGCCCGGTCTGGTGGTACTCAGCAACGGGCGGCTGCTCGCCAAGTCGGCTGATGACGCGCGCTGGAAAGCGTTCCCGCTGCGCGCCGGCCTCATCCTCGCGCGCCGCGACCATTCCGGCGTCGGCTCGCTCGAACTGTGCGACAGCGCAGGCCGCATCGCGCTGTGGCGCTATACGCTCGGTCACGATATTGCCGCCGGGCGGCTGATCGAACACTTTGCTCGCCAACTGGCTTTCGCGCTGACCGGTGAAGTGCCGCCGTTGCCGACCCAGGCCCTCTGCCCGAAATGCGAAACGCCGCTGCTCGCCGGCCAGGAAGAATGCCCGGTGTGCAGCAAGAAAATCCACACGCCGCCGTCGACCTGGACCTTGCTGCGGCTCTGGCGCTTCGCCTATCCCTACCGCTGGCGCCTGCTCGCCGGTTTCGTCCTCTCGCTCGGCTCGACGGCGGCGACGCTGGTGCCGCCCTATTTGACGATGCCGCTGATGGACAATGTGCTGATCCCCTACCAGAACGGGCAAGCGATCGACCACGGGCTGGTGCTGCTTTACCTTTCCGGCCTGCTCGGCGCCGCGCTGCTCGCCTGGGCACTGAGCTGGGGGCGCACGTACATTCTCGCGCTCGTTTCCGAACGTATCGGCGCCGACCTGCGCACGACGACCTACGAGCATCTCCTGAAACTCTCGCAGGAGTACTTCGGCGGCAAACGCACCGGCGACCTGATGGCGCGCATCGGCTCGGAAACCGACCGCATCAACATCTTCATCTCGTTGCACTTTCTCGATTTCGTCACCGACGTGCTGATGATCGCGATGACCGCGGGCATCCTCATCAGCATTAATGCCTGGTTGGCATTGGTGACCTTGCTGCCGTTGCCGATCATCGCCGTCCTCATCCACAAAGTGCGAGAAAGGCTGCGCACCGGTTTCGAGCGCGTCGATCGCGTCTGGGCCGAAGTCACCAACGTCCTCGCCGACACCATCCCGGGCATCCGCGTCGTCAAAGCCTTCGCCCAGGAAAAGCGCGAGGCGTCGCGCTTTCGCACGGCCAATGCGCGCAATCTCGAAGTCAATGACAAGGTCAACCGGATATGGTCGCTGTTCACGCCGACGGTTACGCTGCTCACCGAGATTGGCCTGCTCTTCGTCTGGGCCTTCGGCATCTGGCAAATCTCCGAGAACGTCATTTCGGTTGGCGTGCTGACCGCGTTTCTGGCCTACATCGGGCGCTTCTATCTGCGCCTCGACTCGATGAGCCGCATCGTCTCGGTAACGCAAAAAGCGGCCGCCGGCGCGAAACGCATTTTCGACATTCTCGACCACGTCTCGAGTGTCCCCGAGCCGATCCATCCGGTGCATCTGGCCGAAGTCAGCGGGCGCATCGAGTTACGCAAGGTCGGCTTCCGCTATGGCACGCGCAGCGTCACGCAGGACATCAGCCTGACCATCGCGCCCGGTGAAATGGTCGGCCTGGTCGGCCACAGCGGCTCAGGCAAGAGCACGATGGTCAACCTGATCTGTCGTTTTTACGACGTCTCCGAAGGCGCGATCCTGATCGACGGCGTCGATATCCGCTCGCTGCCGGTCGCCGAGTATCGCAAGAACATTGGCCTCGTGCTGCAGGAGCCGTTTCTTTTCTTCGGTACGATCGCCGAGAACATCGCCTACGGCGGGCCCGATTCTACGCGCGAGGAAATCGTCGCTGCTGCGCGCGCCGCGCACGCGCACGAATTCATCCTGCGCCTCGCGTACGGCTACGACTCACTCGTCGGCGAAC
>JBBRXI010000250.1:0-4384 GCA_038248575.1 Burkholderiales bacterium
GACCGATGCCCATGATTTCGGGCGGTACGCCGGCGACGGCAAAGCCGGCGAAGCGCGCCAGCGGCCGCAACGCGAACTGCCTGACGATTTTTTCCGAGACGACGAGAACCGCGGCGGCGCCGTCGGACATCTGCGAACTGTTGCCGGCGGTCACCGAACCGCCCGCTGCAAACACCGGTTTCAACGTCGCGAGGCGCGCCAGCGAACTGTCCGGGCGCGGCCCTTCATCGCGGCTGACGAGCGTCTCGCTGATGCGGACTTCGCCGCTGCGCAGATCGGGGCGACGCGTGCGCACCGTGTACGGCGAAATCTCGGCGGCGAAGGCGCCGGCGGCGATCGCCGCACAGGCTTTCTCGTGCGAACGCTGGGCGAAGGCGTCCTGCTCGTCGCGCGTTATCTTCCACTGTTGCGCGACCTTCTCGGCGGTCAGGCCCATGCCAAAGGCGATGCCGTAGTTCTCGGCCTTGGCGAAGAAGAGCGGGTTCATCGCCACCTTGCCGAACATCTGGCTCATCAGCGACATCGTTTCGGTGCCGCCGGCAATTATCACCTCGGCCTCGCCGAGCCGAATGCGGTCGGCGGCCAGCGCGACCGCCTGCACGCCCGACGAGCAGAAGCGGTTGATCGTCATTCCCGGCACGCTGTTCGGCAACCCGGCAAGGAGCAACCCGACGCGCGCGACGTTCATGCCCTGCTCGCCCTCGGGAATCGCGCAGCCAACGATGACGTCGTCGACGAGCGCCGGATCGAGCCCAGGCGCCTGCGCGAGGACCGCCTTGATCACGTGCGCCAGCATGTCGTCCGGACGGACGTGCGCCAACATCCCCTTGCGCTTGCCGACCGGCAAACGCGTCGCCGCGACGATGTAGGCTTCCTCAATCTGTCGGCTCATGGTGCACCTCTAAAATTATCGCTTCAGTTTCTCAGCGGTTTGCCGGTCGCCAGCGTGTGCGCGATACGTTGCTGCGTTTTCTCGTTCTTCAGAAGTTCGACGAAGAGGCGGCGTTCGACGGCTAGCAGCCAGGCCTCGTCGACCAGCGAGCCGGCGTCCACGTCACCGCCGCACAGGGCCGTCGCGGCGCATTGGGCGACCGTATAGTCGTGCGCGGAGATCATGCCGCCCTCGCGCAGATTGATCAGCATCATTTCGCAATTGGCGATGCCGGTGCGCCCGGCGACCTTGATCGCGCGCGGCGCGAGCGGCGGGTGGTAGCCGGCCTCGGCCATGGCCCGCGCCTGGCGCACGGCGATATAGAGCAACTCGTTGGCGTTCGCGGCGATGATATCGGAGGCGAGGGCAAAACCGAGCGCCCTGGCGTGCACCGCACTCTTCGAAACGATCGCCTTGGCGATCGTTTCGAACACCGGCGAGATGAATTCAAAGGGGTCCTGGCTCGCTGTCGTCTGTGCGTTATGCCAGGCGCGCACGGCAAATTCCTTGCAGCCACCGCCGGCCGGGATGACGCCGATGCCGGCCTCGACCAGGCCGATATAGGTTTCCAGGGCGAGCACCCGGCGCGCCGCGTGCATCAGCAACTCGCAGCCGCCGCCGAGCGCCATGCCGCTCGCCGCGGCGACGACCGGGATCTGCGCGTACTTGATCGCCATCGACGCATTCTGGAACTGCTCGACAACCTCGGCGAGCAGATCGAATTGCCCGCCAGCGATCGCTTCGGTCACTTCCTTCAAGTTGGCGCCGAAAGCGAAAGGCGCCTCATGCCAGAGAACCAGGCCGCGGTAATCGGCTTCGGCGCGGGCGATCGCGTGCTGGAGGCCGACGATGACCTGGCGCCCAAGAACGTGGTTTTTCGTCGTCACGCTGACGATGGCGATCTCGCCATCGAGCTCGGGCAGCGTCCATAGGCGCACGCCGGCGTTCTCCCAGATCGTTTGCCCGGCCGCCGGCTGTTCGCCGAGGATGCGCTCGGGGAAAATTTGCCGCCGATAGGCCGGCAACGGCGAGCGCGGCGCCAGCCGATCGGCGCTTGCCGAATACGAACCGAGTGGCGTATGGACGCCGTCGTCGGCACGCGCGAAGACCCAGCCGGGAAGCGGTTCGCGGCTCATCGCCCGGCCGCCGTCGATATCGTCTTGGACGGCGTCGGCAATCGTTATCCAACCGGCCGCCTGCCACGTCTCGAACGGTCCCTGAGTCCAGCCAAAACCCCAGCGCATGGCGAAATCGACGTCTCGCGCGTTGTCGGCAATCGCCGCCAGATGCACGGCGACGTACTGGAAAAGGTCGCGAAAAATCGCCCAGAGAAACTGCGCCTGCGGCTCATCCGAGGCGCGCAGCGCGGCGAACTTTTCGGCCGCATCGCGGTTCTTGAGAATCTCGAGCACCGCCGGGGCGACCTCGCCCGCCGCGTCACGGTACTCGCCGGACGCCAAGTCGAGCACCTGGATCGCCTTGCCGTCCTTGCGAAAAATCCCGCCGCGCGTTTTCTGCCCGAGTGCGCCCTTGGCGATCAGCGTCGCGAGCCACGGCGGGCTTCGATAGAACGCGTGCCAGGGGTCGCCGGCCAGCGTCTCGTGCATCGTCTGGATGACGTGCGCCATGGTGTCCAGACCGACGACGTCGGCGGTGCGGAAGGTTGCGCTCTTGGCGCGGCCGATGAGCGGGCCGGTGAGCGCGTCGGCGACGTCAAAACCAAGTCCGAAGGCCTCGGTGTGATGCATGACGGCGAGCATCGAGAAAATGCCGACGCGGTTGGCGACAAAATTCGGCGTATCAAGCGCGCGCACGACGCCCTTGCCGAGCCGCGTGACGAGCCAGGATTCGAGTTGGTCGAGCAGTTCAGGCGCGCTCTGTCGCGTCGCGATCAACTCGACGAGGTGCATATAGCGCGGCGGATTGAAGAAGTGGACGCCGCAAAAACGCGCGCGCAGCGCTTCCGGGAGTGCTTCGGCAAGGCGGCTAATCGACAGGCCCGAGGTATTCGACGCGACGACCGCGGTCGGTGAAACATAGGGCGCGATCTTGCGGTAGAGATCGTCCTTCCACTGCATTTTTTCGCCGATGGCCTCGATGATCAGGTCGCAATCCCTCAGTTGCTCGAGGTGCTCGTCGTAGTTGGCGGCGGCGATGAAGGCCAGGCGATCGGGCGCGGCCAAGGGCGACGGTTCGAGTTTGCCCAGCCCGGCGATGGCTTTGGCGACGATGGCGTTCGCATCGCCGCCGGTGGCCGGCAGATCAAAGAGGACGACCGGCACGTCGGCGTTGGCCAGATGCGCAGCGATCTGCGCCCCCATCACCCCGGCGCCGAGTACCGCCGCCTTGCGAACGACGAAATTGCCCATCCTGTTCTCCTTATGGTGTGTCGTGCCGACCGGCCCTCGAACGACCGTTTCGAGTATAGGAGATTCGCTTCCGCGGTCAAGCGGATCGAAAAAAAAACGCCCCGAACCCGGGGCGTTTTTTCGTGCTGCGGAATGCGCTTTAGAACGACATCGAGTACTGCGCGCCGAATAGCCAGATATCGCCTTCGTATTCGCCGGTGACGCGGCCGCGGGCCGCAGCAGTCTGATCGTTGTTGATCTTGCTGTCGCGCACGTGGATGTAAGTGGCACCGAGATCGAGCTTGGCGGTCTTGCTCGTCGCCCACTGCGCGCCAAGCGAGAACCAGACCCGGTCGTTATCCGGCAAGGACGTCAGACGCGTTGCCGCGCGTTTGACCGGCGTCTGGTCGTAGGCGACGCCGTACTTTATTTTCCACGCGTCGTTAACCTTGTAGTTGGCGCCGAGCGCGACGCGCCAGGTGTTCCTGAAGTCGGTGTCGAGCGTCTGCGAAGGCGTCGCCGAACCGGTCGTCGCGTTCATGATGTCGACTTTCGGAATCGAGCTCCAACCGGTCCACGAGACGTCACCAAGCATTTCCCAGCGATCCGAAAGGTGCTGCGTGACACTCAGGATGGCGGTGTCCGGGAGCTTGATGTCGGCCTGCGCGTCGTTAGACTTGACACCGTTAACCTTGAGGTCGCCGGTGGCGTCGTACTTCATCGTCGAGCGGTAGGAAAGACCGACCTTGGTCGTCGGCGAGACGGTAAACAACGCACCGACGTTCCAACCCCACGCATCGTCGTCGAGCGTCAGTTTGACCGGTGTAACCGATCCGAGCGGGTTTATAGCCGCCTTCCGTTTGTAGGTTGCGTCGAGGCGCTGCCAGTTGAGGCCTATACCGAGCGACACCTTGTCATTGACGCGAAAAGCGAGCGAGGGGTTGATGTTGTAGGTCTTGACCTCGAACATTGTCGCTTGCGCCGCGCCTATCCAGCGGTCGTCGTACTCGGTCTTGAGGCCGAAGGGTCCGCTGACGCCGATGCCGACGTAGAGGTCCTTGCTCAAGGCCAACGAAGCGTAGCCGTTGGGGATCGCCGCCCAGCC
>JBBRXI010000251.1:0-4369 GCA_038248575.1 Burkholderiales bacterium
ACCGCTTGCACCGCGGCTTTTTCCTGCTCGGTCAAGGATTGCAGCACCGGCATGATCTGCGCCGCGGTCCAGCCTTCGCCGCCGAGCAGGCGTTGCAAGTTGCCCTCGTTGCCAACGTTGAGCGCCAGCGTGATGAGCGATTCACGGTTCAGGCTCTTGTTGATCGACGGGAAGAACTGGCCTTTGCCGCCCATCTTGCCGAGCGCGAAAACCGGCGCCATGATCTTCGTAAGCGCTTCGGTGGCCTTGGCGCGCTCTACTGTTTCGTAGTCGCCGCGTTCGTTGGCGACGCGCACGAAGTATTCCCACATCGGCCCGCCGTCCTTGCCGCCGTCCATCACGCGCGCCCAGGTGGCGGCTTTGATGTGCGATGCCCAAAAGCGTTTCAGCCCTTGCACCGTGCGGCCCATGTTGGTCGTGGGCGTGCGGGTATCGGCCTGGCGATCTTGGCTGTTCTCGACGATGCTTTCAACGATCGAGTCGCGCACGGCTTCATAGGCGCGGTTGTCTTTGGCCGTCAACAGCTTGTGCTTCAAGCGCCCCAGGTGCTCGATCTGTTTGACGGTATCGACCAGCCCGCGGAACTCCTCGACGCTCATGTCCTTGTAGGATTTGCGGAAGGCTTCGTTCAGCAGATCCTCGGGAATCTCCGGATCCAGCCCTTGCTCGCGTTGCGCTTCTACCCATGAGGCGAGCGCGGTCATCTTGTCGACGCGCACGTTGCTCTTTTGCCGCAAGTCAAAGCGCGCGAGCAGAGAGTCAATTTGCTCGAGGTATTCGGCGTCGAGCCCCTTGATCTCCTTGTCGAACTTCCTGAGATAGCGCACGGCTTTTTCTATTTCGTCCTGCGCGTCGTAGGCGGCCTTGGTGGCGTAGGTGTTGATCAGTTGGTTTCGCTTTTCGGCGCCGGCGGTTTCCAGATCGCCGGCTTTACTCGCCTTCGCCGCGGCTTTGCTGGCGCGCACTTCGGCGTTCGCGTACTGCCCCGGCTGTATAGCGCGGACCTTGAGCCGGGCAATCATCGCCGTGGCGAACGCTTTGGCGGCGCTGGCGAGGATCTTCGGCTTGCCCGTGGCCTTGGCCAGGGCGTTTGCTTCGGTCGTCACCATGCGCGCGCGAACGTCGTTGTGGATCGCTGCGTCGGCGGCTTTTTCGATCTCGCGCTGGCTTGACAGGTCGCCATATTGCTCGAGCATGCGCTGGTCGGTCAGCCCTTCGATCGCATCGTTCGGCTTATCGGCCATCGACAGCTTGCGCACCAGTTCGTCGCCCGAGGTAAAGCCGAACATCTCCGCGACGAGATCCGGATGCAGGCCGTCGCGCTTGACCATTTTCAGGGCATCGACTCGGGCAGACACTTCGGCCGGCAGCCCCATCTCGTCGACACTGGCGCGATCGAGGCGCCCGGCACCAAGTGCTGACGGGTTGGCAACTTGATCGCCGGCACGCGTTTCCTGAAACAGGCCGGGGTCGTAGGCGTTTGAATAAACCGGAGTGCCTCTGATCTCGTTGTCAAACAACGTTTCGAATTTGTTGAGATCGATTTTTCCGTTTTCATCAGGCGCCAGATAGCCGTATTGCGCCAACTGCCCAGCCATGTCGTCGAGCGAAAGACCGCCCTCGCGGCGCCAGACCGGTTTGCCGAATACGCCAGACTGCGCTTTGTCTGCCGGGTCGTTGCCCCAGGTGCTGACGGCTTCGGCTTTGTTGATGCCGCCGAGCTTGGCGATGGCGACAAAAAGCGAGTCGATTGTCTCGTCGATTGAATCCGGGCTCGACTTCGGCGGGCGTATCGGATCGATCTTATCGTCGCCCTTGACCGTGCGCGTCAGGAACTCCCACGCCTGATAGATCGGCTGGCCCATGACTTCGGTACGCACGCCCATGCGGATTTCGGCACGGCGGGATGCCGCTTCTTTCTGCAGCTTTTTGAGCATGCGCCCGCGCGCGTTGTGTAGCCATTGCATGTCTCGCAGTCCGCGCGCCTGTAGTTCCTCGATGGCGGTATTGGTCGAGTCGATGCCGAGCGCCTGATATGCAGCGAAAGCCTCGGGCGTCATGCCGGCCTGGTCGGCTCGCTCGAAGAGCGGCATCATGCTACGCCCCTGCTCAGCAAGCTGGATATGCTCTGTCGTCGCCAGCATGCGGTCGAACACGCCGCGCACGTCGTCGGTCAGCTCGACGTTGAGCTTCTCGATGTCGCCATAGACGTTCAGCAGCCAGGCTCGAAAGCGCTGGAATACCCCGTGCAGTTCAATGCTCGGCGCCTTGCCCTCGAACAAATACACTTCAAACCCGCGCGCGAACTGTTCGTGATAGGCGCGCTTTTCTTCGAAGTCGAGATTGTTCCACTCGGTAATGTCCTTGACGCCGAACCACGCGAGCAGGGCGTTGTGATCGTCGAGGATCTGCCGCTCGCCTGCCGACAGCGTATCAATGCCGTGGATCGTGGCATCTTGCGAAAGCGTATTGACGAGATCGGTTTGCACTTCCAGGAAGAAATGCCCGGTTTCGTGTAAAAATGAGCTTAAATCCGCGTTCTTGAGCAGGGCGATCGTGTTCGTTGCTGGGTTGAAACTTCCGCGGTTGCCGTTGGCGTCCGACTGGAAGTATATCGCCGAACCATAATCACCGATGCCGGCGATCGCCCCGGTGGCGCGCGACCAGTGCAGGCCCGTGTAGTCGTCCATCTTCCACGCTTTGACTCGCGCATGAACATCGGCGAGCAGCGGGATCAGTTGCTCTGCCGGCATCTTGCCGCCATCTGGATGCGTGAGATTGGACCAGCCTTCTGCGACTTGGCCGCCGGCTTTGGACTGCTCAGCCCATCCACGTTTCTGGAATTCTTCAAAGGTCTTGCCGCCTGGCCCCGGCCCGTTGACCGAGAATTCGCCGTCGGCCATGACGGTAAAGGTCAGCGCCGGCTCGTCCATCAAGCCAGCGGCGACCTGTTCATTACCGAATATTTTTACCTTGAGCGCGCCCTGCGGATTGTAGAACTCATCGGGCGCGACTTCCTCGCCGACTACTTGATACCCGGAGAAGTGCCCAAGTTTTTGCGCAATAACGCGTGGAGTTCCGGCGTCGTAAAGTTCTTGATTGGCGCGGTCGGACGCGCGGCGTATGCGGCGCGCAATTCCAGATTGCCTTCCGTACTTTGCCGTTCCCTCAGGGCGAGTGGATAAGAACGCTGTCTCGGCATCATTGATCTCCTGCTCGGTCAGGCCCCGCATTTCGGGCGCCTCGATGTTTATCGTATCAGCATTGTCGAATAGTGCAAGGAAATTATCATTTTGGTCAAACTGATTACCGTCAACCCGCTCGGCGATCACGCGCAACGTATGCGCCTTGAAAAACTCCATCGGCGTGACGCCGATCTTGGCGCCCATGACGGAGGCGAATGCTTTATGCAGAACGGCGTCAGTGCGATTGACTGATTCGGTAAAGCGCCCGGCATTTTGCAATTCGCCAAAGACCGCGTCTTCGACTTCCTGCGCCGATTGCTTCCAGCTTTCGTCTGCCGACTGTTCGCCGAGAACGCGATCGACTTCGGCCTGTAGCGCCGGCGCTTTCTCCTGCAGGTATTGCTGCGCCTCAGCGCGGCTGAACCCTTCCGGGTCGGTCTTGAGGTGATCGAGCAGGCTTTGGGCATACTCGGTCGGCGCGATGCGCGCGGCGTACTCTTCCACCGGGATGGCGATTTGCCCGCCCGTTTGGACAGCGGTTTCGAGTTGCGCCGCGATGGCCGGCGAGACTGCCGCCAGTTGCTCGGCCACGCCCGACTGCATAAGGGTTTGCGCGTCAATGAATACCTGTTGCACCGGGCCGTTTTCTGTCGCGTGCGCCACGAATTGCTCGAAGGTGCCGGGGTCGCGTTGTAGCACCTTGCTGACCGTGGCAAGTTCGTTGAGCTTGGCGATAACCCCGGCCCCTTGTTCGGCTTGCTCAACGTGGCGAGCGCGGCCGGCTGCCCCGGCAAAAGCGCCGCCGGCCAAGCCGCCGACAAACAAGCCTTGCAGCATGTTCTCGAGCACGTCCTTGGAAAGGTCGATACTTGGGTCAGCGTTGGCCTGCGTCGCAACGTTCTGGAACCACTGCTCGCCGCCGCTCTGCACAAACTCGACGCCGGCTTCGTTACCGAAACCCTTGGCAACGCGCGGTAACAGGCTGCCGCCCTCGCCGATGATCTTGCCGAGGAATTTGCCGCCAATGGCATTGGTAACAGCATTGACGACGCCAGCGCCGATGCCGGCTTGTTCGCCAGCGCGCGCTGCCAGGAAGATACGCGCCGCATTCGGGTCGTAGCCCTGATCGACGAGCTTTTGGAATTCTGGCGACTGGCCGATCTTGTCGAGCGGCACGCCGAGCA
>JBBRXI010000252.1:0-4362 GCA_038248575.1 Burkholderiales bacterium
CCGCGACAAGCGAAGCTGTGCCAATGTCGGCTGCACCTCGGCGGCACTCGCCATGGACTGCCGCTCGCGCCGGCAGGAAGGAAAATGGCGCGCGTGAAATACCAGTTGCGATTTCTGCCCCCAGATGACACGATCGAGCAAACCCCGTCGCCGTGCGGCTCGGCGTTTCGTTGCGCGACAAGAGGGCGGCACGCGACAAGATAGACGACAGCAAAGAGGGTGGCTTCGGCGCGTTCGCCGCGTGTTTATGGGGGTACGCAGCGTAGCCAGGCCCGATGAAATCTTCACCGCCGGGGCGCGCCTAAGGAAGGACCGAGCGCATGCGCGCTGCGGGCGTCAGATCAAATACTGCGGGAGCACAATGAAAACGATACGGATTCTTGCCGACGACCTGACCGGAGCGCTCGACAGCGCCGCCGGTTTCACAGGCCAGGTGCCGGTTTTTCTCGGCACCCCGCGCGCCGGTGCGCTCGCCACCGACGCCCGAATCCCGGTCGCGGTTGTCGCCACGGCGACGCGCGATATTGCGCCGGCCGATCTGCCGGCGCAGCTCGAGCCGGTTCTCGCCTGGCTCAAATCGGGCGATATCGCCTTCAAGAAAGTCGACAGCCTGCTGCGCGGCAACAGCTTTGCGGAAGTCGCCTGGCTGGCGCGGCGCGGTGGCTTCGCGCAGACCGTATTCGCACCGGCCTTTCCGGCGCAGGGACGGGCGACGATTGACGGCCGCCAGTGGGTGATCGAGCCGGGCAATCCGGGCGGCCCGCGCCAGCCTGCCGCCCTGCCCTTCAGTGAAGCCTTCGCCAGCCTCGGGCTCGACGTCGGCGTGGGCCAGCGCCCGCCCGCCGACGCTGGCCCGCCCGCCCTCTGGGCGCCGGATATCGCGACCGACGCGGAACTCGACGCGCTGGTCGCCGAAGTCGGGCTCGCTGCGCCTTCCTGCCTGTGGTGCGGCAGCGCCGGACTCGCGCACGCGCTGGCGCGCAGCCTCGGCCTGGTTGCCCGCGCCGGCCCCGCGTCAAGACCGGTGCCGGTCGCCAACAGCGGGCCGACGGTGCTCATGAGTGCCAGCCACCACCCGGTCCTGCGTGAGCAATGGCGCGTCCTCGGCAACGCGCATAACGCACCGACACAGGTCCGCCATGCGCACGCAGGACAAATGCGTACGGCACTCGAAGCGCTGCGCAAGGGCGCGGCAAGCGCCTGGTTCGACCTCTCGCCCGAGCAGGACATAAGCCTCGAGCGCGCCGCGCTGCTGCTCGCTATGCAAACGCGAAGCCTGGTCGCCGGTTTGCCCAAACCGGGGCGACTCGTCGTCGTCGGCGGCGATACGCTGCTCGCCCTGTGCCGTGCGGCGGACGTCAAGGCGCTGCTCACCGAGCCCGCGCCACGCCTCGGCTGGGGCTGTGCGCGGCTGACCGGCGGGCTGTGGGATGGGGTGACGATCTATTCGCGCTCGGGTGCTTTTGGCGCGACCGACGATTTACTTGAAATGATTCGTCTGTTCGACGGCGACGAGAACCGCGTGAAAGGAATTTGATCATGAGCAAAGCCATCCGCCTAGCCGTAACGATGGGTGATCCGTGCGGCATCGGCCCGGAAATTATCGCCAAGGCCACCTACCAGATGCGCGACGCGGTTGCCGCCGGACGCATCGAGTTCATCGTCATCGGCAGCGCGCAGGCGCTTGACAAGGGCTGCGCCCAGGTCGGTCTGGCGCGCACCGAGCTGCCGCTCTCCATGGTCGACGTCGGGCCGGTCGACGGCGCGATCGTCACCGGGAAGATTTCCGCGGTTGGCGGCGAATGGGCCTACCGTGCCGTCGCGCGCGCCGCGCAAATGGTGCAGGCTGGTGAAGCCGATGCGATCGTCACCGCGCCGCTCTCGAAAGAGGCGCTACACCTCTCGGGCCACCACTTCGAGGGCCACACCGAGCTCCTCGCGCACCTGACCGGCATGCGCGACGCGGTGATGATGCTGGCCCACGGACCGATGCGCGTGACCCATGTGACGACGCACTGCGCGCTTGCCGAGGTGCCGGCGCGAATCACCCCGGCGCGTCTGCGCCGCGTCTTTGACGTGACGCTCGACGCGCTGCAATGCCTCGGTTTTGACAAACCGCGCCTGGCTGTCGCCGGACTCAATCCGCATGCCGGCGAAGGCGGCATCCTCGGCAAGGAAGACGACGAAATCATCGCGCCGATCATCAGGGAGTACGTTGCCGCCGGCCACAATATCACCGGCCCGGTACCCGGCGACACGGTGTTCATCAAGCTGCGCGCGCAGCAGTTCGACGCCGTCGTCGCGATGTTCCACGACCAGGGCCATATCCCGGTCAAGCTGCTCGGATTTAACGTCGACCCGAAAAGCGGCGTTTGGCACGCCATCAGCGGCGTCAATGTGACGCTCGGACTGCCGATCCTGCGCACCTCGGTTGACCACGGTACGGCTTTTGACATCGCCGGCAAGGGCGTCGCCAACGCCGACAGCGTCATCGACGCCGTCGAGTACGCCGTCAAGCTGCTCGAAGGACGGCGCGCGCGCACGGCCGGTCAACCAGCCACCCTCGCTCCATAAGGCGGCGCATAGCCAAGGCCGAAAGCGTCGCGCAGCGGGGCGGGCCGGTTGCCGTCGGCCTCTTAATGTGGGACGCCGGGTGGTTTGCCACGCTCGATGAGCGGAATCGTCAGCTGGCGCTCGTCAGTCCGCGGTGCGGCGGTGGCCGCGTCCGTGTTGAAAATAACGTAGCGGTTCTTGCCCTCGCTCTTTGCCCGGTACATCGCCTGATCGGCCTGACGCAACCGCAGGTCGGCGTCGATCTCGTCGCGCTGCGGGTAGAAAGTCGCGCCCAGACTCGCTGAAACGCGGACCGTGAGCCCGCCGATCGCCGTCGGCTGGGCCGCTGCGGCGAGCAGGCGGCCGAGCATCGGGATGCTCGTGTTGGGGTCAGAAAGGTCGAGCAGGACGGCGACGAATTCGTCGCCGCCCAGACGTGCCAGCGTATCGCCTTCGCGCAGCGCCTGCTTCATGCGCGCCGCGACGGCGACCAGCAACTGGTCACCGACCTCGTGACCGTAGCGGTCGTTCACCGCTTTGAATCCGTCGCACGCGCCGCCTGCTCGCTGACCCCGATCTGCGCGCAGAAGCGGGCTCACATAGTCGAACTGCAGCCGCTTGTCGGCGAAGGTGCGCAGCGTATAAGCGACGACCGGGATGCGCGTCACCAAGTCTTGATACTCGTGCAGCGACTCGAGCAGCTGGGCCTGGCTCTGGTGCAATGAACGGCTCAGCGTGCGTGCCATCCGTTCGCGCGTCGGCGCGTATTGACAAGGGTTCAGGTCATGGCGAAGAGCAGGAGACAGACGGTCAGGATTCCGGCAAATTCGACCCACGGTGGCTGGAATTTCGTCGCGCCGACGAACCCCGGCAAGGCGCTATAGCGCAAAGTCCAGGGTCGCCCCTCGACATCGACCGCGCTCGTCGCCGTGAAACCGGGCGCTCCGGCGCGGCGCGTTGTCGTGTCGCTGTCGTAGAGGAGGCTCGCCGGTATTCATGGCGCGCGGCGAGGTCGCGCCAGACAAGGGTGAGTGCGACGCAGGCAATGAGCAGCACGACCAGCGGAATGAAAAAAATCTTCCGGTAGTTGCCGCGGTCGTACCAGCGCAGATCACGGATCATGATATTGGCTTGATCGTTCGTCGGCGCAAAAGCGAAATGCCCTTTGCCTACGGGTAGGCGGCAACGATCGCCGCCGCCAGTTCGTGCAATTTGCCGATCAGCTCACCGCGCAGCGCGTGCAGTTCATCAAGACGGTCGATCGCCTGCCCTGGCTGGCCGGCGGCGCGCAGCGCGACGAGTTCGCCGCCGAGCGCGTGCACCGCCTCGTGTAGCGTGCCGATGGCGGTGAACTCGGCGGTATTTCCATAAAACTGCCGCCCGTGTCCGTGGTACCACAGGCCGAAACGACAGCCGTGTGCGTCCATCGGCGGCGGCACCAGCGACGTGTCGGCCAGGCAGTTTTCCATTGCTCTCACCCAACTGCGGTGATCGACTTCGGCGTAGGTCAGCGACAGGTCCTCGCGCCTGACGAGAACGTTGCCCGCGGCAGACCACGCCGGATCGGGGCGCCAGGTGGCGACCCAGCCGAGCAGCGCGGCGGCCGGCATCGGGCGCGCGATGCCGTAACCCTGCGCGAGATCGCAGCCAAAGCGCAGCAGCAGTTCGCCGTGCTCGGCGGTCTCGACGCCCTCGGCGATGACCGTGCGGCGAAACGCCGCGGCGAGCGCGATGACGCCCTCGACGATCGCCAGATCGTCCGTGTCCCAGAGCATGTCACGGACGAAGCTCTGGTCGATCTTGAGCACA
>JBBRXI010000253.1:0-4340 GCA_038248575.1 Burkholderiales bacterium
GCCACGAAGCTGAATCGCCGGGCGACTGACGGGACATGCCGACGCCGTTCGAAACCGTGCCCTACGAGCAGCTTTCGGTAACCCACTGGAAGTCGCTGCGCTATTTCAATATCTATCGCTTGAGTATCGCCGCGCTGTTGTATGTCTCGTTGGTCTTTCGTCCGTCGTCGTTCGCGATATTCGGCCTGGACTCCGGCTCGTTCCGTTCGACGCTGATCATCTTCTATGTCCTGGCGACGGCGACATCGCTCGTCTGCTTGCACTACTACCACCGTCGGTTCAATCTCCAATTGACCGTCAATGTCCTCATCGATGTTCTCGTCCTCACCTTGCTCACTCACAGCAGCGGCGGCCTGCGCAGTGGCCTTGGCGCGCTGCTGCTCGTCACGCTGGCCGGTGCCGGCCTGGTCGGGCAGGGGAGACTGGTGCTCTTCTACGCGGCGATCGCGACAATTTCGCTGCTTGCCGAGCAGTTGGTCGTAGCACTTGCCACCGACTTCGAGGTGGCCGATTTCTTCCTCGCCGGCGTATTCAGCGCGAGTTTCTTCGGCGTCGCTATTTCGGCGAGCCTGTTGGCGCGTCGCGTGATCGCCAACGAGCAACTGGCGCTCAAGCGCGGCGTGGACCTCAGGAACCAGACGCTCGTGAACCAGCGGGTGATCGAGGAGATGCAGGACGGCGTCCTGGTTCTCAGTCGCGACGGATGGGTCAAGCAGCACAATCCGCGCGCCGAGCAATTACTCGGTCTGGGCGATCCTGGCGAACGCAAGCTGGCCAACTATTCGACCGAACTGGCGCAGGGGTTTTCCGCCTGGTGCCAGCATGCGGGCGATGAGCCGGTGCTTGTTCGGGCACCGGCCAGCGGGATGCAACTGCGCGCGCGCTTCGTGTATACCGACAGTTCCGAGCGCGACGTGCTGATCTTTCTCGAAGACATGGGCAGGTTGCTTGATCAGGCGCGCCAGATCAAGCTCGCCGCGCTCGGCCGTCTGACCGCCAACATCGCGCACGAGATCCGCAATCCGCTTTCGGCGATCAAGCACGCCGGCGAACTGCTGCACGAAGACGTCAGCGATCCGACGAACGATCGCCTGCTACGCATCGTGCTCGACAATACGCAGCGCGTCGAACGTATCGTGAGCGATGTGCTCGAACTCGGCCGTCGCGACCGTGCGCATTGCGAACTCATTGATCTACGTCAGACGCTGCCCATCCTCGTAGAGGAATACACGGGCAAAGAAGCCATTGCTGCCGACGTCGTACAGCTCGAATTCAGCGGACCGGCGACGCTCTATTTCGATCGCTCGCACTTCCACCAGATCGTCTGGAACCTCCTCGGAAATGCCTTGCGTTATTCGCGCAGCATGACCGGCAGCGTCCGCCTGAGTGCGCAGCGCGGCAGCCGCGAGGGCTGGTCCGAGCTGCACGTCATTGACGACGGACGGGGCGTCGATGAAAATTGCCGTGAGCAGATATTTGAGCCGTTTTTCACCACGCACAGTCGCGGTACGGGTCTTGGCCTCTACATTGCGCGTGAGTTGTGCGACGCGAACGGCGGCCGTCTCGAACTCTTGCGTCGCGAAGCGGGTGCGGATTTCTGTATTTCCGGGAGGGCTGTCGAGTGGCATTGAGCAAGATTGATCGTCGAGCGCGCAGCGAATCGCCGAGAGTGCTGGTGGTCGACGACGAAGCCGACATCCGCGAGCTTCTCGACCTGACGCTGGTGCGCATGGGCTTGTCGGTCGACTGCGCCGGGACGGTAGGCGAAGCGCGCAAGCTGCTCGAGCGCGAACGCTACAGCCTGTGTCTGACCGACATGCGGCTTCCCGATGGCGAGGGGCTCGATATCGTGCGGCAGATCGCTGCCCACCATGGCGAGACGCCGGTCGCCGTGATCACTGCCTTCGGCAGCGCCGACAACGCGGTGGCGGCGCTCAAGGCCGGCGCCTTCGACTACCTTGCCAAACCAGTCGCACTCGATCAGCTGCGCACGCTCGTCAGGTCGGCGCTCAACCTGCCGCGCGTCGGCGGCACAGGCGAGGCGACGTCCGTCGATGGCCAGACGACCTTTCAGCTCATCGGAGATTCGTCGGCCATGCGCTATGCTCGTGAGATGATCGGGAAAGTTGCACGCAGTCAGGCGCCGGTCTATGTCTCGGGCGAATCGGGAAGCGGCAAGGAGCTTGCCGCGCGGCTGATTCACAGGCAGAGCGCGCGCAATGCCGGGCCGTTCGTTCCGGTCAATTGCGGTGCGATACCCGAAAATCTCATGGAGAGCGAATTCTTTGGCTATCGCAAGGGCGCTTTTACCGGCGCCGACGGCGATCGCGACGGCTTTTTCCAGGCGGCGAGCGGCGGAACGCTATTTCTCGACGAGGTCGCCGATCTGCCGCTCGCGATGCAGGTCAAGCTGCTGCGCGCGATCCAGGAGAAGAAGGTGCGCAAGGTCGGTTCGGCCACTGAAGAAGCGGTCGATGTGCGCATTGTTTCGGCGACGCACCGCAAGCTCAAGGTGTGCGTTGACGCGGCGACTTTTCGTCAGGATCTTTACTACCGTCTCAATGTCATCGAGTTGAAAATGCCCGCGCTGCGCGAGCGCCAGGAAGATATCCCGCTGCTCATCAACGCTGCGCTGGCGCGCATGTGCGGCACGCGGCCTCCGCAGCTTGCGGACGAAGCGATGCGTGCGTTGTGCGCCTATTCCTACCCGGGCAACGTCCGCGAACTTGAGAATATTCTCGAGCGCGCGACGGCCCTGTGCCTCGATGGCAAAGTCATGGTCGACGACCTGCAACTGGCGGCCGAGTCGATCGTCGAGGGCGGCGTCGGACTCGACGGCGAGACGCTCGACGATCACATGAATCGCATTGAGAAGCAGGTGATCATCGACGCCCTCGCAAAAACCGGTTTCAACCGCACGGTGGCGGCACGCTCGCTCGGCGTCACCTTCCGCTCGTTGCGTTATCGCATCGAACGGCTCGGTATCGAGCAGTGATGACACGGTGATCGAATTTGCAGGAGCCAGTCGGGAAAGCGCCGGCAGAATCGATGACGAAGGCTGGCTGGCCGCCGCTCGGCGCGTCGAGTCGCCAAATTTTGACGTCCGCCCGAGCCGGGAACCGATCTCGCTGATCGTCGTACACGCGATCAGCTTGCCTCCCGGCGAGTTCGGCAGCGACGACATCGTGCGCCTGTTTACCAATGCGCTCGACGCGCGCGCGCATGCCTATTTTGCGACCATCAGCACGCTTCGTGTTTCGGCGCATTTCCTGATTCGCCGTGACGGCGAACTGGTCCAGCTGGTGTCGTGCGAGCAACGCGCCTGGCATGCTGGCTTGTCATGCTGGCAGGGGCGCGAGTGCTGCAACGACTTCTCGATCGGCATCGAGCTCGAAGGCTGCGACGAGATGGCTTTCGAGCCGGCGCAGTACTTGCGCCTCGCCGGGCTGATCGAGTCGACGCGCGCGCGCTACCCGATCGATGCGGTGGTCGGGCATTCGGACATTGCGCCGGGGCGCAAGAGCGATCCGGGCCCGTGCTTCGACTGGCAGAAGCTGGAAACGCTGATCCGGCAGCCGGGCTGTGCCCGTTGACATTCATCGTCTGGTGATGAGCCACCCGCCGATTTTGTTTTCACTTATGCGGAAAATGCAGAATGACGTACAAATATTGCGGATGCTTACGATGCGCGTCGGTGTTAAGCCGTTGTCAAATGGCGACAAAGGCGCAGTGTTTATCGTAACGCACAAAAAACTTCTTGCGTCAACCAAGGGCCACTACTAGAATTAGTCGCAAATGGCGAGTGCGACACAACATCTAGTAGGTTTGAGGTCGCACCCAATTTTTTGCTTTGTGCTGGTTTTCGGGTCTGCCTAGTGCTCTCCCGTCAGCCTCTTAATGCGGATTGTGATGGATTTAAACGGACTGCAGCATTCCAGAAATCTCATCAACCCATCGTGCTCATCGGTCAATTCCGGTCTTGCGCAGGGTCCCGCTCCCGCTTCTTTTCCCGCCCCTTCCGCGCTGACGTCCGCCGCGTCATCCTGCTTGGCTCGCGTTGTTTTTCACCGCGCTGCTCTGTGCCGTGTAGTCGATAACTTGGTCAGGCGCGGTGCACGATCACCGAGCGTCGCCATTGCGCCCCGGCGCCTTGAGAAAATATGCCAAAGGCGTTTTAAGATTACTCGGCGCAGGTCGCCGCTCATGGATTCGATAAGCGCGCTTGATGCGCCCATTGAATGGTCCGCCACCAGGATCGTTATTTTGCAGTGCTCCAGCTAGAAGTTTCCCTTGAAATCAGAGAAGGAGGTTGACATGGCAACAAGTGCGAAGAAACCCGC
>JBBRXI010000254.1:0-4336 GCA_038248575.1 Burkholderiales bacterium
CGCTTCCCGGACGACGGCAAACGCTTCGGGGAGCAGGTCGTCGAGCGCCTCGCCGTTGGCCACGCGCGCCTTGAACTCGGCGGTTTTACCGCGCAACTCATCGTCGGAGAGCGCCTTGATTTCCACTTCCAGCGCGTTGATCTGATGGACGCCTGCCGAATATTGCTTGATCAGCCGATCGTTGCGGCTGCCGAAAATCTTCTTGAGTAGGCCGGAAATCATTCTGGAATATGGGACGCGCGTAAAAAAAACGATTCTACCACGCGCAACCGGCGCCGATACGGCTAAGCCTGAGCGACGAAGTGTCTGCTGGGATCTACTCGGGCCTGCGCGGGCCTACTCGGCAGCCTTGAACGTCGCCCGGACGCGCGGCATCTTGAGCGTAGCGCCGCTGCGTGCCGACGGATCGAGGCCCGTTTGCGGGCTACGTGGCGCGTCCGCCGAGTCGAGCCGTGCTATCTGCGTCTCCTGATCCTGGAGAAAACGCGCCGGGTTCTGCGCAACGCCCTTGAAACGCACTTCAAAGTGCAGATGCGGGCCGGTCGAGCGTCCGGTATTGCCACTCGCCGCGATCTGCTGCGCGCGCTTGACGATCTGTCCGACCTTGACCTTGCGCTTGGACAGATGCGCATAGCGCGACGAGAAGTCGTTGCCGTGATCGATCTCGACCAGGTTACCGTATTGCGGGTGAAATTCGGAGACGACGACGACACCGCCCGCCGAGGCGATGACGGGCGTTCCCACCTCGGCGACGAAGTCCATCCCTTCGTGCATTGCGCCGACTCCGGCGATCGGATCGATCCGCCGGCCAAAGGTCGAACCGACATGATCGGCGATGATCGGCACGATGGTCGGCAAGAGCGTAGTCTTGATTCGCCGCTCCATGAGTTGCGACTCGAGGGCGGTGAGCGCGTCGCTGCGTCGCTCGAGCGACTCGGACAAACGCTCAATCTCCCGCCGCAGTTCGCTCGCCGATAGCGGCTGTGTCGGCGCGATCAGCGGACCACCGGCGCCGCGCTTGGCGTTCGCCTCGTTCTTCTGAACGCCGGCGCCCGAATTTTTCGAAATACGCTCGCCCAATGAATCGAGGCGCATGAGTTGCGCCTGCATTTCGCCGAGCTTGATCGCCATCGACGTCACGTTGTCGCGCATATACTCTTCGCTCCTGCGGTTCTCGATCTGCCGGACCGAGGCGACGAGATCTGCGGCAAACGGCATGTTGAAGCGAAGGCCGACCCAGGAGAACAGAAAGGACACTGCGAACGACAGAAAAACGAAGCTGGCGACGACGGCAAGCAGCGCCCGCCGAGTCACATTGAGCGTCTTGGCGGTTGCCAGACGATTGGAGACCAGAATAATATGCACCTTGCCTCTCCTCGACGTTAGCGATGCAAAAATCCCTGGAAAACTATCTCGAAGCAGACGACGGCGCCGGCAAAATACTGGCGCACGCGCGACTGCTTATCAAGTTGGCGCGCCTCTATCAAGAGATCGCTCCGGCCAATCTGGCGCGCGCAAGTCGCCTCGTTAATTACAAGTCAAAAATTATTGTTATTCACGCCGCCAGTGGCGCGCTTGCCGCGAAACTGCGCCAGATTGCCCCCACCTTGAGTGATGGTTTTGCCAAAAGAGGCGTCGAGTGTAACGGCCTTGAGGTTAAAGTGCAAGTTCTCGAAACGCGCGCACAATCAAGGGCTTCGACGCAGAAGCCGCTCACCCGGCGGGCCAGCGGGGCGCTCGAAAGCTTGCGCGACGCACTGCCGACGTCGCCTTTGCGGGCAGCGCTCGAGACTTTTTTGCGGCGAACGCCTAGAGCGGAATGATGGCCACGCGCTCAAGAATGAGCAGCGCGAAAAACGCCAGTGCGACGACTACCGCGTAGCGGAAAATCTGCCACGAGAAGCGCAAATAACGGGGATTGCGCGTCAAGAGGTAGGCCGCGAAGCCGCCGGCGACGGCAATCGCGGTGAGCACGCCGAGCAAACGCAAAAGCCACATGGGCGGCTAACGCTCAGCCGACCGGCGAGACCAGCCAGCGGGCAATCGCCTGCGGGGCCAGTGCCTGGTTTTCGAACGAGACGTACTCCCAGGCGTCGGAGTGGGCCAACAACTCGCGCGCCAGCGCGTTGTTGAGCGCGTGTCCCGACTTGTGGGCGGAGAATGAGGCGAGCAGCGGCGAGCCGAGCAGATACAGGTCGCCGATCGCGTCGAGTACCTTGTGCTTGACGAATTCGTCGCTGTAGCGCAGGCCGTCGCCGTTGAGCACCCGGTATTCGTCGAGGACCACCGCGTTGTCAAGGCCGCCGCCCTGCGCCAGGCCGTTCTCGCGCAGCCACTCGACTTCCTGCATGAAGCCGAAGGTGCGCGCGCGCGCGATTTCGCGCAGGTACGAGTGCTCGGCGAAATCGAAACTGACCTGCTGTCCGGTCCGGTTGATCGCCGGATGGTCAAAGGCAATCGAAAAATTCAGGCGGAAACCTTCGTACGGTTCGAAACGCGCCCACTTGTCGCCGCCACGATCGGCTTCGCGAACCTCGACGGCGCGCTTGACGCGGATGAAGCGCTTGGCTACCGGCTGTTCTTCGATGCCGGCCGACTGAATCAGGAATACAAAGGGCGACGCCGAGCCGTCGAGAATCGGCAGTTCGGCGGCGTCGAGGTCGACAAAGGCGTTGTCGACGCCGAGACCGGCGAACGCCGACATCAGATGTTCTATGGTCCCGACCCTGACCTTGCCCTGTGCGCTGTCGGCCTCGAGACAGGAACACAGCCGCGTATCGCCGACGGCGAGCGCCGACGCCGGCAGGTCCACGATCGGGTTAAGGTCGATACGACGAAACACGATCCCGGTATTGGGCGCCGCCGGACGCAGAACCATATTGACCTTGACGCCCGAATGCAGTCCGACACCGGACGCGCGGATCAAGGATTTAAGGGTGCGTTGCTTGAGCATGTCGTTGAACGGGCAGGGGATTGATCCATTGTAGCACAGCGCCACAGACGGCCCGGCGTTCGTCTCGCGGAGAAGAAACGAACGCCGGGTTCAGCGCCTTCCGGCTCAACAGGCAAGCCATGTTTTGCCTGTTGTGACGTCGGGCCGACCGGCGATGCACGATCGCGCAGGAATCTGCGCTCCTACAACAGCTTCTGCGCCAAGGGCCGAGCGAGCGCCGGCGAGGCAATGTGCCCCGCAGGAAACACCCTTGGGGTGCGCGGACGGCCGCCGCATAGCAGCGCTATGCAAGGTCGCCCGCCACGCCGCATGAGCAAGCGCAGCCGGCCGCTCTAGTCGGCCTGTTTGCGCAGGAAGGCCGGTATATCGTAGCGATCGACACCGCTGTTGGCGAGCGCTTCGACCGTCGAACTGCGGCCCTTGCGCACCACCGCCGGGATCGCATCGAGCTGGCCGTAGTCGATGCCGGCGTTCGCCGTCTGGGCGAATCCGCCGTTCGTTCCGGTCGCCTGCATGACCGGGGTATTGATCACCTCGAACGGCTGTTTTTTCGCTTGCGCCTGACCCAAACCGGTGGCGACGACGGTGACGCGGATTTCCTCGGCCATCGATTCGTCATAAACCGCGCCGAAGATGATGTGCGCGTCTTCGGCGGCGAATGCGCGCACGGTGTTCATCACTTCGTTGACCTCCTTCATCTTGAGGTTGCGCGTCGAGGTGATGTTGACCAGCACGCCCTTGGCGCCCGACAGGTTGATGCCCTCGAGCAGCGGCGAGGCGACCGCCTGTTCGGCGGCGATGCGTGCGCGGTCGACGCCGGCGGCGCTCGCCGAACCCATCATCGCCATGCCCATTTCACCCATCACCGTGCGCACGTCTTCGAAGTCGACGTTGACCAGGCCGGGGAAATTGATGATCTCGGCGATGCCGCCAACGGCGTTGCGCAGAACGTTGTCGGCGGCCTTGAACGCTTCGTCCATCGACACGTCGTCGCCGAGCACGTCCATCAGCTTGTCGTTCAAAATCACGATCAGCGAATCGACGTGTTTTTGCAACTCGGCGATTCCGGCCTCGGCGATTTTCAGCCGCTTGCCCTCGAAGCCGAAGGGCTTGGTGACCACGGCGACCGTCAGGATACCGAGTTCGCGCGCCACTTCGGCGACGATAGGCGCGGCGCCGGTGCCCGTCCCACCGCCCATGCCGGCGGTGATGAACACCATATGCGCGCCCTTGAGCGATTCGGCGATTTGCTCGCGCTGCTCGACGGCGGCGTTACGCCCGGCTTCGGGCTTGGCGCCGGCGCCGAGCCCGGTCTTGCCGAGACGAACCTTCTTGTGCGCGACCGAGCGCTTGAGTGCCTGAGCGTCGGTGTTCGCGGCAACG
>JBBRXI010000255.1:0-4304 GCA_038248575.1 Burkholderiales bacterium
ACATTGGGATAAAGAAGCGAGTCGTCGCCGAGCACGACGCCGTCGCCGATCACGCAACCCGGATAAAGGGTTACGTTCTCGCCGATGCGCACGTCTTTTCCGATCACCACGTTTTCGCCGACGCGTGCCGATCGCGGTACCACGCTGGATACCACGGCAGACGAATGTACCCCCGGCGGACGCCAGCCGACGGGATTCAACAGCGCGACGACACGGGCGTAGTAGGCGTAAGGGTTGGCATGGACGATACGCGGCAAGGTCGTGTCGCCCTCGAACGCGGGCGATACGATGACTGCCGAGGCGCGCGTCGCCAGCAACTGCTCGCGAAATTTCGGATTGGCGAGAAAGCTGATCTGGCCCAAGCCGGCCGAGCGCAGACTCCCCACCTGCGAAACGATCACCGAACCGTCGCCCTTAAGCGAGCCACCCAGTCGGTTGACGACCTCGTCGAGTCGCAGCCCCTGTCGCTCAGCCACGCTGCCTACTTGCCTTCGGTCAGTGCCTTGATGATCTTGTCGGTCACATCCAGTCGCGGATTGACCCACACGACGTCCTGGACGATCAGGTCGTATTTGTCGCTTTCAGCCAGTTGCTTGATCGCCTTATTGGCTTTTTCAATGATGGCGGCATTCTCTTCGTTTTGCCGGAGGTTCAGATCTTCACGAAACTCACGTTGCTTGCGCTGGAACTCGCGTGATAACTCGTTAAGGTCCTTTTCCTTCGTGCGCCGTTCCGATTCAGCCATCGTCACGGCGTTCTTTTCGAGGGCTTCCTGCATGGTCTGAAGTTGCTTGGCCATCTTTTGCAGGTCCTGATCACGCTTGGAAAACTCGGTCTCGATTTTTTTCGCTGCCTTAACGGCGGTTGGCGCGTCACGGAAAATGCGCTGCGTGTTGACGTAACCGACCTTCAGTGTTTCCGAGGCGAATGCGTGAGAAACTGACAGCAAAGCCATCAATGCGACCAGCACAGTGGCAAATTTCGTGTTCAAGCTATTTCTCCTAGACTAAAAGGCCGTTCCCATCTGGAACTGGAAGCGCTGAAGTTTATCACTTTTCTCTTGATTAAGAGGCTGCGCCACGCTGAACTTGAGCGGCCCGAACGGCGACACCCAGGTCGCTGCGAGACCGACCGACATGCGGATCGAGCCTGCGTCGAAGACCTTGGCGTCCGCCTTGCTGTCGCCATACACCTGACCGGCGTCGAAGAAGGGACCGAAACGCATCGATTTGTCGGCGCCAAAGCCCGGCAGCGGCATCGACAGCTCGGCGTTGACGACGACCCGGCGCGTACCGCCGAGCCGGACTTCGTCGCCGGTCGCCGGCGATAACTCGTAGGGGCCAAGGCTGGCGGTGTCATAGCCGCGCACCGAGCCGACGCCGCCGGCGTAAAAGTTCTTGTAGAACGGCATTTCCTGGCCACCGAGGCCCTTGGCGTAACCCACCTCGCCGTTGACCATGAGCACGATGTTGCGCATTACCGGGAAGAACCGCTGGTGCTGATACGTCAATTTGTAGTATTTGAGGTCGCCGCCCGGGCTGACCTCGAATCCGGCACGCTGCATACTGCCGCGTGTCGGGTTGAGGACACTGTCCTTGCTATCGCTGGCCCAGCCGATGGTCAAAGGAATCGAGATGTTGCTGCAGGCCTCGCTACCACCGCAGAATTTGTCGCTGAAGTTGGTGTATTGGATCGGTGTGTTGAGGTTGGTGCGATCGATGCCGACCTTGGTATGATCGATCGCCGCGCCAAAGCTGATCGACTGGCGCTCGGTGATCGGAATGCCGAAGCGAATGCCGCCACCGGTCGATTCGGTCTGGTACACGTAACCGAGAGACTGCGGATCGGATCTCCGGTGATAGACGTCGAAGCCCTGACTGACGCCGTCGACGGTGAAGTACGGGTTGGTATAGCTCACCCCGAGCGCCCGGTTGATCTTGCCGGTACTGACCTGGAGCGAGACAAACTTGCCGCTGCCGAAAATGTTCGACTGCGCGATCGATCCCGACAAAATCACCTTTTCGGACTGCGAGAAGCCGGCGCCGAGCGAGATGTTGCCGGTCGATTTTTCGGTCACGTTGACGTTGATGTCGACCTGATCGGTGGTGCCGGGAACAGGAGGCGTCTCGACATTGACTTCGGAAAAATAATCGGTCTTGTCGATGCGCTGTTTCGAGAGCTTGACGCGCTCATCGTCGTACCAGCCGCCTTCCATCTGGCGAAGTTCCTGGCGGATGACTTCGTCCCTGGTTTTGGTATTGCCGCTGATGTTGATGCGGCGCACGTAGGTTCGTTTGCCCGGGTCGACGAAGACCGTGAACGCCACCTGCCGTTTTTCCTTATCGACTTCGGGCGCCGCATTGACGTTGGCGAAGGCGTATCCCCGTGCCGACAAGCGGTCGCTGATGGCCTTGGTGCTGGCGTTGAGGTTCTCGCGCGAAAACACGTCGCCCGGCTTGACCTTCATCGCCTTGCGAAAATCGTCTTCGGGGAGGATCAGGTCGCCGGCGAGCTTGACCGAAGAGACGACATAGCGCTCGCCTTCGGCGATGCTGACCGTGATGTAGATATCCTTCTTGTCGGGACTGATCGATACCTGCGTCGACTCGATGTTGAATTCGAGATAGCCGCGATTGAGATAATGCGAACGCAAGGCTTCGAGGTCGGCAGCGAGCTTTTGCTTGGAGTACTGATCGTTAGTGGTGTACCAGCTGATCCAGTTCGGCGTCTGCAACTGGAACAGCGCCTGCAAATCCTTTTCCCTGAATGCTTGGGCGCCGACGATATTGATCTGCCTGATCTTGGCGGCAAAACCCTCGTCGATGTTGAAGTTGATCGAGACCCGGTTGCGCTCGAGAGGCGTCACCGTCGTGGTGATCGTCATCCCGTATTTGCCGCGCGTCAGGTATTGGCGCTTGAGTTCCTGCTCGGCGCGTTCGAGCATGCTCCTGTCAAAAGAGCGCGAGACCGCAAAGCCCGCCTCCTTGAGGCCCTTGATGAGTTGGTCCTTCTCGAACTCCTTGAGCCCGACAAAGTCGATCTGCGCGATTGCCGGCCGCTCTTCAACGGCGACGATGACGACGCCCGAATCGATTTCGATGCGCACGTCCTTGAAAAAACCGGTAGCGAAAAGCGCCTTAATCGCTTGCGCCGCCCTGTCGTCAGTCATCGTATCGCCGACTTTGACCGGAAGATAGCTGAATACCGTTCCGGCTTCGGTACGCTGGATTCCATCAATACGGATGTCCTTGATGGTAAACGGTTCGAATGCCGACACGCCGGAAACAAACAACATGACGATCAGACCCGCCATCAGGTTTTTCTTCATAAGGTCAGCCGGAAATCAATCGATTGATATCATTGTAAAAAGCAAAGGCCATCAGGACGCACAGCAAGCCCAGCCCGATTTGCTGACCGATCTCCATCGCGCGCTCGGAAAGCGGCCTGCGCTTGACGATTTCGACGACATAATACAGCAAATGCCCACCGTCCAGAATTGGGATGGGCAACAAATTGAGGACCGCCAGACTGATACTGACGAGCGCCAGGAACTTCAGATAATAAGTTATTCCGAGCTTTGCCGACTGTCCCGCATAATCAGCGATGGTGACCGGTCCGCTGATGTTTCGCCAGGACACTTCGCCAGTAATCATCTTCCCGATCATCACCAGACTGAACACCGACTTGTCCCAGGTTTCGGCGATCGCCTTGCCGAGTGCGGCGGCCGGCCCGTAGCGCACGGTAATGAGCTGCTCGCTGCGCGAACGACCGGCGTCCTTCACGCCTGCCCCAATGCGGCCGATCGTTTGCCCCTTATCGCGGGCGGTGGCCGGGGTAATTGCGACGGCCTGCCGTTCACCACGACGCAGAACGACGAATTCGAGTCGTTTTCCTGGCGAATCACGCACGGCAATGACGACCTCCGACCAGGTCGCGATCGGCTTGCCATCGATCAGCACGACTTCGTCGTCCGGACGCAAACCCGCGTCGGCGGCCGGGCTGCCGGCGGTGAGCGTTCCGAGCACCGGCGCAATCCGCGGCCGGTAAAAGGCGATTCCGAGTTTTTCAAGCGCGTCGCCTTCCCAGCCTTGCGCCTTTACGGCGGCAAGGTCAAGTCGGCGAATCGCGATCTCGCTGCGCGGGTTGATCACCTCGAACTCGACCGCGTCCTTATCGGTCGCCGCACGCAGCAGGAGCCAGCGCATATCCTGCCAGGTTTGCACCGCTTCGCCGCCGACCTTGAGCACCCGCTCGCCATTCTCTATTCCGGCGGCAGCGGCGGCGCTTGCCGCGACCGGCGTGCC
>JBBRXI010000256.1:0-4269 GCA_038248575.1 Burkholderiales bacterium
ACCGACCCGGAAATGGCCGACGTCACTTACATCGAGCCGATCACCTGGCAGGTCGTCGAAAAAATCATCGACAAGGAGCGCCCCGACGCGCTCCTGCCGACGATGGGCGGCCAGACGGCGCTTAACTGCGCGCTCGATCTCGCCAGCCACGGCGTTCTCGAAAAGTATGGCGTCGAGATGATCGGCGCCTCGCGCGAGGCAATCGACAAGGCCGAAGACCGCGAGAAATTCAAGGCGGCAATGACGCGTATCGGCCTCGCTTCGGCGCATTCGATGAGCGCGCACTCGCTGGAAGAGGCGCAGCAGGTGCAGGCCGGGATCGGCTTCCCGGTCATTATTCGGCCGTCGTTTACGATGGGCGGATCGGGCGGCGGGATCGCCTACAACCATGAGGAATTTGCCGATATCTGCAAGCGCGGCCTGGAAGCATCGCCGACGCATGAACTGTTGATCGAGGAGTCGCTGATCGGCTGGAAAGAATTCGAGATGGAGGTCGTGCGCGACCGGGCCGACAACTGCATCATCATCTGCTCAATCGAAAACCTCGACCCGATGGGCGTGCACACCGGTGATTCGATAACCGTCGCGCCGGCGCAAACCTTGACCGACAAGGAATACCAGATCATGCGCAACGCCTCAGTGGCGGTTTTGCGCGAGATCGGCGTCGATACCGGCGGCTCCAACGTCCAGTTCGCGATCTGTCCGACCGACGGGCGGATGATCGTCATCGAGATGAACCCGCGCGTCTCGCGCTCTTCGGCGCTGGCTTCCAAAGCCACCGGTTTTCCGATCGCCAAGGTCGCCGCCAAGCTCGCCGTCGGTTACACGCTCGACGAACTGGCCAACGAGATCACCGGCGGCAGGACGCCGGCGTCGTTCGAACCGTCGATCGACTACGTCGTGACCAAGGTGCCGCGCTTTGCCTTCGAGAAATTCCCGACCGCCGATTCGCACCTGACGACGCAGATGAAATCGGTCGGTGAGGTGATGGCCATCGGCCGCACTTTTCAGGAGTCTTTTCAAAAAGCCTTGCGCGGCCTCGAAGTCGGCGTCGACGGAATGAACCAACGGACCACCGACCGCGAGGAACTCGAGCGCGAACTTGGCGAACCCGGACCCGAACGCATCTGGTACGTCGGCGACGCCTTCGAAAACGGTTTTACGCTCGCCGAAGTGCATGCGCTGACGCATATCGACCCCTGGTTTCTGGCGCAGATCGAGGACATTGTGCGCATCGAGATGATGCTCGACGACATGGCTTTTTCCGCGCTCGACCGCGCGACGCTGCGTGAATTAAAGCGCAAGGGATTTTCCGACCGGCGGCTCGCCAAACTGATGAAGATCACCGAGGCCGAGGTGCGCACGCGCCGTCACGCACTCGGCGTCCGTCCGGTCTACAAGCGCGTCGACACCTGCGCCGCCGAGTTCGCGACGAGCACCGCTTACATGTATTCGACCTACGAGGACGAGTGCGAATCAAAGCCGACCGAGCGGAAAAAAATCATGGTTCTCGGCGGCGGTCCAAACCGCATCGGACAGGGCATCGAATTCGATTACTGCTGTGTCCATGCGGCGCTCGCGTTGCGCGAGGACGGCTACGAAACGATCATGGTCAACTGCAATCCGGAGACCGTGTCGACCGATTACGATACCTCGGATCGCCTTTATTTCGAGCCGCTGACGCTCGAAGACGTGCTCGAGATCGTCGCCATCGAAAAACCGGTCGGCGTCATCGTCCAGTTCGGCGGCCAGACGCCATTGAAACTCGCCCGCGACCTCGAAGCCAACGGCGTGCCGATCATCGGCACCAGCCCCGACATGATCGACGCCGCCGAAGACCGCGAACGCTTCCAGAAGCTGCTGCACGAGCTTGGGCTCAAACAGCCCGCCAACCGTACCGCCCGGACCGAAGCCGATGCCTTGCGTCTCGCCGACGAGATCGGCTACCCGCTGGTCGTCCGCCCGTCGTACGTGCTCGGCGGCCGGGCCATGGAAATCGTGCACGATCCGCGTGACCTCGAACGCTATATGCGCGAAGCGGTCAAGGTATCCAACGATTCGCCGGTGCTGCTCGATCGCTTTCTCAACGACGCCGTCGAGGTTGACGTCGACGCACTTTCCGACGGCAAGGAAGTGATCATCGGCGGCGTCATGGAACACATCGAACAGGCCGGCGTTCATTCGGGCGATTCGGCGTGCTCGCTGCCGCCTTACTCGCTCTCGGCCACAGTCCAGGACGAACTGCGCCGGCAGACCGCGCTGATGGCCAGGGGACTTAAGGTCTGCGGCCTGATGAACGTGCAGTTCGCCATCCAGAACGACGTCGTCTATGTCCTCGAAGTCAATCCGCGCGCCTCGCGCACCGTTCCCTTCGTTTCCAAGGCGACCGGGCTGCAACTGGCAAAAATTGCGGCGCGCTGTATGGCCGGCCAGTCGCTCGCCAGCCAGGGCGTGACGCGGGAGATCATTCCGCCTTACTTCTCGGTCAAGGAAGCGGTTTTCCCGTTCAACAAATTCCCCGGCGTCGATTCGATCCTCGGTCCGGAAATGAAATCGACCGGCGAAGTGATGGGCGTCGGCAAGACCTTCGCCGAGGCTTTCGTCAAGAGCCAGATGGCGGCCAGCGTAAAACTTCCGCTGTCGGGCAAGGTCTTCATCAGTGTCAAGGACTCCGACAAGGCGAAAGTGGTCGATATTGCCCGTGATCTGCACACGGCCGGATTCGCGATCGTCGCGACGCGCGGCACGGCGCAGGTGATCGGGTGTGCCGGCATTCCGGTTGCCACGGTCAATAAGGTGATCGAGGGGCGGCCGCATATCGTCGATATGATCAAGAACAAGGAAATTTCGTTGATCATCAATACCGTAGACGAGAAGCGCCAGGCGATCAACGATTCGCGCTCGATCCGCACCTCGGGGCTCGCGGCGCGGGTTACGATGTACACCACCGTATGGGGCGCCGAAGCGGCAGCCATAGGGATCAAAAACCACGGCGAACTCGTCGTCTACCCGATCCAGTCGCTACACGCCCAACTGATCTAAACCAGCGTAAAACCGCCGGCGACACCCGTGCGCGGGTGCCGGCGGTTTTGCTTTGCCAGCGAACCCTGTGAGCAATGAGATGACTAAAGTACCCCTGACCGTCTATGGCGCCGAAAAACTGCGATCCGAACTGCAGCAACTCAAAGTGGTCGAGCGGCCGAGCGTAATCGCGGCGATTGCCGAGGCGCGATCGCACGGCGACCTTTCGGAAAATGCCGAATACGACGCCGCCAAGGAACGTCAGGCCTTCGTCGAGGGCCGCATCAAGGATATCGAAGGCAAGCTGTCGAACGCGCAGATCATCGACCCGAAGTTGCTCGACGCCGACGGCCGCTGCGTCTTCGGCGCGACGCTCGACCTCGAGGATCAGGATTCGGGAACGCAGGTGCGTTATCAGATCGTCGGCGAGGACGAGGCCGACATCAAGGCGGGAAAGATTTCAGTCAATTCGCCGATCGCCCGCGCACTGATCGGCAAATTCGCCGGTGACATCGCGCAGGTGCAGGCGCCCGGCGGACTGCGCGAATACGAAGTGCTTGAAATCCGTTACGAGTGAGGGATGAGGAGCGATGGGCCGCGCGCGCGAGGCTGAGCTTGCGTCGCCGCACGCCTCACGTTCGACCTTTACTGCCCCTGGAAGCTCCGTTTGGTGCGGCGCGGTTGCGCGCGGCCGCGACGCGCTTTGGGCGTCAGCGAATCGGCCGACGGCCGCCAGACGACGAGCAGCTTGCCAATGTGCTGAACCGGCGCCGCGCCGAGTTGTTCGCAGATTGTCGCAAGATACTGCTCGCGCACCGCGCGCTCGTCGCTGAAGACGCGGATCTTGATCAGCTCGTGGCTCTCCAGACTACTGGCAATTTCCTGGAGAACCGATTCGGAAAGTCCGTTCTGGCTGATCGCCACGACGGGATTGATGGCGTGGGCGCGGGCGCGCAGTGCGCGTCGTTCATCGGCGGTAATATCGAGCATTCAGTAAGCCTTTACAAAGAACGCATTTTACCGAGTTTTGCACGATGAAACGAACGAGAACGAGTAACGCCTGGTTGCGCGAGCACGTCAACGACCCCTATGTGCAAAGGGCGAAGGCCGGCGGTTTTCGCTCGCGCGCCTCGTTCAAGCTGATGGAAATCGACGACCGAGATCATCTCATCCGACCCGGCGAGATCGTCGTCGACCTCGGCGCGACGCCGGGCGGCTGGTCGCAGGTTGCCGCCAAACGCCTGCAGG